>NZ_JBXSQJ010000010.1:0-87014 GCF_057063585.1 Gilliamella sp. X-60
AATTTGTGGTCGCTATGAACGGTGAATCAGAAGCCACTTTTAAAAAATACCGAGAGTTGGGATATGATGAGCATGAAAGAATGCAATTTGAGCTTATCCCTCTTAATCCCGATTACACAACAATGAGTACCTTAAATCAACAAATCAGAATTGTTGGCACAATGGTCGAGCATAGGATATTTAGACGAAAGAGATAATAATTACAATTTATTAGCATTATAAGATTAGTTAAGGTTTTAGTATTTTATTAATATAAAACAGATGATTGAAATAATATAATATTATAAATATGAATAATTTCAAAAACAAGCTAGATAATCACTCGGAGCACGTGAAAAAGGTTGGGAGTCACTGTGCCACAGAAGAAACAACCAAACAAGCTTTAATATTACTACTGCTTGATATATTAGGTTTTATACCTTATGAACCGACCAAAGTTAAAGCTGAATTTAAAGCAGACTTTCCTGGAGAAAAAGCTAATGAACGCGTTGATTATGCCCTTTTCTGCCAAGATTTACCAGTAATGTTTATAGAAGCAAAATCGTGGAGTGAAGAATTAACAAATCACTGCCCTCAACTTTCAAGATATTTTAATGCAACACCAGAAGTGGCTGTAGCAGCGATAACAAACGGTAGAGAATGGAGATTTTTCACCGATTTAGAACAAAAAAATATCATGGATTCAACTCCTTTCTTAAAAATAAATATTGAAGAATTACAAAATAATGATTATGAACAACTATATTAATTTAGATATGATCAATTCAAACCCGAAGCGTTAAGAACCTCAGCAGAAGAAAGTATTTACTTTTTATTATTTACTAAAACGATAACTTCAACGTTGAGAGAGGCACCGATTGATTTTGTTAAATATGTAGCAAACAAATCAAACATATCAAGACAACTAAATCAAAAATTTCTTGATAGCATTACTCCCATTGTGAAAAATGCAATTGAAAGAGCTGTAAGTAATATGGTTGTTGTAGGCTTAACAGGGAAAAAAGAAATATCAGATGACTTATCAAACGATAATGAAGAAAAAACAATAATTGATGAAAAAGCCGATATTATAGATCCTGAAAATGATAAAATTATTACCACTTATTCTGAAAGAGTTTTATTTGAATATGTAAATTCAATTATAGATGATAACGAATTAACATATAAGAACACTGAATCATATTTTAGTGTTCTTTATCAAAATAAATCAAATAGGTGGGTGGTTTTATACGACGATAATAAACAACGCCCATCAATTCAACTGCCAATTGAGCTAACCGACAAGATAAAAAATGAGGTTAAGAGAGCCGGATTAGAAATAGGTGCTAGAGATCAAATTATTATTGATAAACCAGAAAATATGTTAAGAATATGGAACTAATTGTTGATGCATATGAATACACAAAAAATGATGAAAATTTCAAAAGAAAATAAATATTTCGTTTAGTTTATATTTTAAAGCCCATATGGGGCTTTTTTATACCCCAATTCAAAATTTTAAATCCACGATTTATGATTGAAAAACACCCAATCAAATTAATTGCAGTTAAAAATACAGTTTTCACTGTTTACTTTTAACAGTTTTGGCTGTATTATCTTCACATCAAAACAAATCAACTTAACAAAACAATTAAGCAATACCACGAGTTACTTAATTAGTTAAGCGAGATTCAAGTAGCTAGCTGGGGCATATGAAAGTACAGCGGTTTTGATAGCAATCACAGCAGTACGCATCGGGTGAGCGACTTAATCACTCCTAGCCTCGACAGAGATCGACTAGCCATCAAGTTCTTTAATAAAGAGATTGCTATTTTAAGTTCAAACCAAAGCGCATTCATAGAGTGCGCTTGAGTTTGAAATTAACAATCAGCGAGGACTTCAAATGAATCGCCAAATAGAGTTAAAAGATTAGATAAAAAAGAATTCACTGATATTCCACTAGTCGATTGTAATGTTAAGGTTGACGATCGGGTGATTTTTACAAATGGTTCCGAATTTAAATTTGAGTACACTGTAATCGGTTTTTTAAAATGTGAGCTTTTTTAATTTGGTAAATTTATTTATACCGCCGAGTGAGATAATTCAGTTGATTCCTATTGGATGACAAAATACTCTGATAGCTTAAAAAATATTTAGTTACTGGTGAGGTTAGTTATGCAGTTACATAGTGTAGTAGCAAATGCTCATGAAAGAGCATATTGCAAAATGATGAGCAATATCGAAATGAGAGATGACAAAGAAGCGACAATTGACGCGCTGTCAACTAAACTTTATGACGAGCTCAGCGATGATGATTATCTAGAAATTGAAGAAATAATAAGGATGGCATTGGGCTGGGAAAACATCAATCCTGATTCAGTCCAAACCGCTTTAAGAGCTATATGCTATGTAGAAGCGGAATATCGTTTTAACGAAAAAAATAAACTATTATTTTATTAAGTTAACGATTTCTGACAGTTCGAAAAGATGATCGCATAGTATACCCATTTGCTCTCTTCTGAGGGCTGTTTTTGAGACGATTATGACTAATAAAGATTTTGTGAATATGAAAGCTACAGACAGATTTAATAATGAATATAAACTAACAGATAGTGAAATCAAGTTTGCATTATTATGTACTTTTCTTTTGTCATCCGGTTGTCTATTTGGAGTGTTTTATTGGATGTTTGAAATCGGTACAAAGTGAATTATGTAGGTTGAATAGATTGTTTGAAAATAATTATAATTTCAAATATTACAAAATGATGAATAATATAACAATGCAAAAAGCTAAAGATGATTGGATTGAAAGTCGGGCTGATAATCTAATGAAGAATCTCAGTCATGGAAAATGACTAGCAGATAATAGAAAAATTGTAGTAACTGAAATTTAATATGACAGATACTAATTATACATCGGATTTCATTTTAGCAAAATATGTGCCCGATGAATAAAATAAGTTCTCTAATTAATTTTTGTCGAATTACTTAAATGCTTGACTATTTAAACATATAATATGTATAAGATGGGATTTCTAAGAATAAAATTAAGCTTTAGATAAAGTTTCTATCTAACAACAGAAATGTGAATACAATAAGCTGATAGGAAAATTAAGGGTAATGATAACAAGATCATTATATTCATAATGTAATTAATTCTAGCCGACGAAAGTCGGTTTTTTTATACCAAAATTTTGAGTAATTCACTCAACATCGAATCGACAGCAATGCTAGACACACACATATCTACACAATAGCTAGTACGCTGTCACATCATTAACTCATATGAAGAATAATAACATGTATAAATCATCAATCATGGAATGGTTGCAATCGAATGCGCCATTAATTTATGGTGTCATTCTATCTATCATCATAGCCTACGGTCGTTTAACATATGATGGGGTAGGTGGACGTCGTAAATGGATCGAAGCATTATTGTGTGGTGCGTTATCATTAGCCGCTAGCAGTGGGCTGGATTATTTTGGCTTGCCCGTTAGCATGAATCCTTTTATTGGTGGTGCAATTGGATTTTTAGGGGTTGATAAATTACGTCAAATATCAAATTCAATGTTAAGAAAAAAGGGGGATAACAACGATGACTAAGCTAACTGAACATTTTACGCTAGAAGAGTTTACTCGCTCGACAACAGCCAACAAATTAAAAATCGATAACTCTGTGCCTGCTGATTTAATGCCCAACGTGCAATTAACTGCTATCAAGTTGGAGCTAGTAAGAAAAGCTTTGGGTAAGCCGATTATTATCACGTCTGGATATCGTTGTTCGGCATTGAATTCAAGAGTTGGAGGGGTATCTACTAGTGCTCACACAAAAGGATTAGCGGTAGATTTTAAATCATCATTTGGAACACCCAAAGAGATTTGTCAACGATTAACCGATTCTGGTGTGCAGTTCGATAAATTAATTCAAGAGCATAATCAATGGGTGCACATTGGGTTTAGTCCAACACATAATCGCCAAATAGTGTTAACAGCAGTCAAGCAGGACGGTAAAACGCTTTATTTGAGTGGTTTAAAATGAATAAAACATACACGACAATAGCGATTATTTTTGCATTTATGATTTATGTTATTGTTAATTTGTGTAAAGACAAAGAAGCAATTCAAAAAACAAACAATGAACTGTTCGGAAAATCGAACAGTTGAACCAGAACATCGCTAAAAACAATCAAGTCATAGCAGATAATGAGCAAAGCAAACGCGAGCTAGAAAACCAATCACTAGAACGTCAGGAGCGAATCAATGAGCAACTTAAAAATAATCATTGTGCTAATGAACGTATTCCCAGTTCTGTTGTTGACCGCCTGTACAACAGAGCGAAAAGTTTACGTCAATCGACCGATACCAGCAAATTTACTCAGTGACTGTCTGCCAAATTTACCAGCAAAATCAATGACATTTAGTGATAGTCTCAAATACAATGAGTATTTGTTAAATGTTATCGAGAAGTGTAATAGCGATAAACAAGCAATAAAGAAGATAAAATAAAGAAATCTGTGACAGCCCCACAAGGAATGAACAAAGAGGGGCGTGATAATAACAAAAATAAATATAATTAAACAGATAGCGAAATAGTATTGCAAGCTATATTCCATCAAGTTAAATAATTCTAAAACAATGTAACAATCCGCTTGGTTGCGGTTTTTTTGTACTTATTTTCTGTGAGGTTCCACAAACTAAATTCATTTCTAATGGAGAAAACCATGAATTTAATAAATTTGATTTCAACGATCATCAAGTTTGTTCGATAGTGACGATTGGATGTCAGGTGGAAATCTAACGAAATGCAAGAATGTATTGCCATGTTCATGGAATATTTAAATACTTCCAGACGGTAGGAATTAATAAAAACTAGTCGAGGTAAATTTGGTGAAATATGGTTTCACCCGAAATTAGCAGTTAACTTTGTTATATGGATATCAGCTAATTTTGTAGTTTGGTGTAATTTACAAATCGATAAATTAATTTGATCGCAAAAAGTTACATACACAGATGAGCAGGTATTAGCAATTCTAACCCATAATTAATCTTAAACTTGGAAAAAGTGATTCCAGCAACCTAATGGCGCAGGTTTTGTGCCAAAACCATATCGAACCAACACAATAGTAGATATTTCTTATGATAGGAGAGTTTAAAAATATGACATGTAAAAATAAAACAATTGATAGTAATGTAGCGGGGCTGTATATCGCAAATGAAGATTGTCTCAAGATTTTGCCGGATAATCCAGTTTGGCATGGTATAGAAGTTAATAGCTATAGTGATTTGGGAGGATCTACAACTTTATTACAACGAGAAACTATTAATCCATCGCGGCAGAATCAAAAGGGTAAAATTGTTGATCTTGATGCTAACGCAGGTTTTTCGTTAGATTTCACAAAAAATATTCTAACTTGGTTAATGCAAGGTTTTATGTTTGCCGATGCTAGAGAAAAGTTTACCACTAAACCACTAGATGGTATCCAAAATAAGATAATGAGCATTGACAGTGATGGTTATAATTTGGAAACACCTTGTGTTAATCCACCAATTAAAGGTATGTTGATTTCTGCTTCTGGCTTCGATAAACATAAAAACAATGGAATCAAAGTTATTAAAAGTGCAACAGCTAGTAAAATCATTGTTAATGGCGGTTTGGCTGAAAATACTTTAGTTAATGACAATGCAAAACTAACCGCGGTTGGTTTTAAATTCCAAGCAGGGGAATGTTCAATAGTAGCCAATGGTGGTGGATTCCCGTCATTAGTCACAACAAAAACAAAAGTGACAAGCTTAAATTTAACACTGGGTGAGTGGATTTTTTTAGGTGGTGATACCAGTAATTCATCATTTAAAAAGAATAAGGGATGGGCTCGTATAACAGCTATTTCTGATTATTCGTTAACTTTTGATGATACTGATTTTACCCCAATCGATGAAAACAATAATAATCTTGAATTGGAACTGTATTTTGGAACAGTTATTAAAAATGAGAGTCGTCAAGATTTAATCAAAAAACGATCTTACTGTATTGAACGTACGCTTGGTGATGATGGCAATGGTTTGCAAGCACAATATGTTACAGGTGCAGTAGCGAATGAAATTAAGTTTAATTTATCGACAGCTCAGTATATTACCTGTGATTTGAGTTATGTTGCTTGTGGTTCATTAACCAAAAAAGGCGGGGAACGATTGGATGGTGTACGGTTAGTGGCTGATAAAAGTGAAGCGTACAACACAACATCTAATATTTATCGCCAAAAATTGAGCGTTATCGATAAAACATCATCAATTCCGCAGACTTTATTTGCATACGTAACAGATTCAAATTTATCTATTAGTAATGGTGTTACGGGGATTAAAGCGCTAGGTATTTTAGGTAGCTTTGATGTTTCGGTTGGTAACTTTAATGTAACAGGATCACTAACGGCTTTCTTCTCATCAGTTGCCGCTATAGAGGCAATTAAAAATAATGCTGATGTTGGTTTTTCAACTATTTTAGCATCAAATAATGCCGGTGCTATTTTTGATATTCCATTGCTTGCACTTAGTGGTGGAATGCCTAACGTTGAAAAAGATCAGAAAATAACTATTCCACTTGAAAAAACAGGGGCAGAAAATAAACATGGTTATACAATGATGTATCAGTCTTTTGAATATTTACCAGATATAGCAATGCCTGTTGCTAATGATTAATAATTTAACCTAGCCTCATAATTGAGGCTTTTTTATAGGAGAAAAAAATGAGTTTATTTGAACAATTTGAAACTGATAAAACTAAAGAAAAAGATGGTGTACCTATTGAGTATGCAGCAAACGCAAACGGAACGATTCCAACATTTTATATTGCAAGGATTGGTGGTGCGAACTCTAAATATTCATTACTGATTAAAAAAATGACGAAACAATATAAACGACAGATCCAAATGGATACACTTCCAGAAGAAAAACTAATTGAGATTTCAATTAAGGCGTTTTCTGAAGGGGCATTACGTGGATGGGATAATATTCAAGATCGAAAAGGAAAAAATATTCCTTTTTCTATTGAAAATGCCTGTAATTTGTTTAAACAGCTTCCCGATTTATTTACTGACTTGATATCACAAGCGAATGATATTGAACTATATAAATCAGTGCAAATAGAGGAAGATATAAAAAACTAATCGCAGTCCTTGAATATCAGCTAGACATGAGTGGTAAGGATAGCGATTTAATCAGAATGGCAAAGCAAATGGGGCATCCCATTCCTGATAAAATAAAAAATAAACCAGTGCTTAATGATGATTTGATTTTTTATTATCAATCTTTTCTTGATTTAGATACAACGCGTACTCACAATATGGCACCTACAGCAATATCATGGTTATCAATTATTGAGTATGCGCGTTTTTATCAGCTTGATGATGAAGATACACACGATCTAATTCAAATTATTCGAGCAATGGATCAAGTTAACCTAAAACATGTCGAGAAAGCCTTCAAGGACAAAAAATGATACGGACTGAAATTTTATAATCTGTCAATAGATAGATCAAAGTTCGCACTCACAACAAAGTAATAAAAGCATCATTGGCTGTAGTTGAAGATCTACCAGATATTACGCAAATTAAGTAACCGCATGTGATAACTGGTTGGTCAGCGTCTATAAATAGCCAGATTATTGAATTAAATAATGCTTTTTATCAGATGACAAGCGGATAATTAAAAAACCATTCGCAAAATGGTGATTGTTAACTCAGCATTAATCGTACTTAAAGTGCGGAAATCTGGCGGCACAAATTCTATAGAATATAGAAGGGCAGGACGACGGTAACTCTCAGCAGTTTTCTGATGGTTTTATTTCAAAAGCACTTATTATTTTTCAGAAGTGAATTAAGGAGTTAATATGCCACGTGAAGCAACTGTTATCACGGTATCTGATAACATAGCAAATTCAATAGCAAAAAAATTAGATAGCATTGCTTCTTCATCAGAAAGGGCTCAAAAAAATCTTGAGTTGATGAAGAAAATGCTAAAAAGCTTTAATAATGATCCATTTAAAAAATATTTTAATTCGATCCATACGTTTACTGAATCCATAAAATTAGCAGTAAGCGAAACAACAACATTCAAAAACGCATTTAATGAAATAAATAATACACTTGAACGAGCTTTAACGATTAATATTGCTTATGCTAACCAATTGAAAGATGCTATAAACAATTATCAAAACTTTACAGTGCAACTTGAAACAGCGACAGTTGTTGCACAAAATTTTGGTTTTATACTGAAAACATTATCCAGTTTTATAAGTATGGAGACAATTGCAGTTGCCATTTCATTATTAAGTGATTTTAAAACGTGTTTAGATGATACGATAGATTCCGCTAAAGAAACTTATTCAAGTTTCGAAATAACGACAGAAGGCTTTTTAATTAATGCAACTGCGCTGAAGGAACTTGGTTGTAACATAACTCAACAGTTAACATACACTGAAGCATTAAATAATGCTTTAGTTACATTAGCAATAACTGGAGCTTTTGCAGCATCTGAGATAAATACTTTTCAAAGCGCCTTAATGTTAGCAATGTTGTCAGGACAGGAGTTAAACTCTGTTATAAATAATAGTAATCAAGAAACAGGCGATTTAGCCGAACAACTCAATGTTACAACAGATAAGCTTGTAGATGCTGGTGAAAAAGGGAAAATTACAACTGATGTGATTTTTCAGTCCTTATCGAATTGCTTTGATATGTTCACGCAGAAAGCTGATGATATACCTAACCGGCTACTAGGTGCTTTTACAAACCTAACAGCAGGTATTCAGCAATACATTTTTGAAACGGATAACGCAATTGGTGCTAACAATAAAATAGCTCAAGCAATTCAATGGTTTTCTGATAATGTAAAAAATACCTCAGCGGCGCTGGCTGTTCTTGATGCTGGATATATTGCTGCAACTGTATATCACGCCTTATTTGTAAAATCTGTTGAAATGGGAGGGAAAAGTGTATCAAAAGCTACTGCAACAATAATGCGATTAAATCTTGCATTAATTGCCAATCCTATTGGTGCAATAATTTTGGCGATCACAGCCGTTATTGCTGCCTTAACATTATTTTCGGATGAAATTAAGCTTACAGAAGATGGCACAATATCGTTAAAGGACGTCGCTATAACGGTGTGGGGTAATATTAAAGAGGCGGCTTCAGCAGCGATCGAATGGATCGGCGGTATGTGGGATGGGTTCGTAAACTCGGTGAATAATGCTTTCAAAGGCATACAGGTCACGGTTAACGACGTATTTAAAGCAATTATTGACGTATCGAAAATGTACTTTAATACGATTGTTAGATTGATAATGTCGGTAGCAACAATAGGATCATTTGCTTTTAATAATCTTGGTGATGCATGGGAGATTGTCTGGAAAGGCATCGCAAATTTTACTGGGGATATTATTGCTGGCATTCTCAATTTATGGCAACCTCTCTTTCGTGAATTTGCATCAGTACTGTCGTATTTTGATAAAGATGCAGGAAAGGCACTCCTCGAAAAGATTGATTCAATGACGATAAAATTTAACAAATTTGAATTAGATCCATCGGCTGAAAGAGGGTTAAACAAGCTTAAAGATGAGCTCGAAAAAGTGTCTAAAACAGATTATTTATTTAGAATTGGTGGTTTTTTAAAAGAAGGATACAACAGCATCATCGAACAAACAAAAAAAAGAAAATCTGCTGAAGAAACCACAATGAATCCGTTGCCACCAGAGAATGATACCTCAAAGATTGCAAAAGGAGTGACCCCGTTAACACAAGAGCACAATAAACTGCTTAACTCATTAAAACCAATACAAGGTGCACTGCAAGAGTACAGCAAGAGCTTAAGTGCATTAACCGCTATGTATAAGGAGGGAGCAATTACAGCTAGCCAATATAATGAATACACCACTTTGCTTACCAATAAATATGAAGAATCAATAGATCCGCTTGGCCATTATAACAAAGAGTTAGATAAGCAGTGGAATTTAATGAAACTTTCATCAGAGCAGCGAGGCATAGAAAACGAACTCTATCGCGTTAGTCAAGATATGATGAGCAAAGGCTTGGTGCTTTCTGAAGCACAAAATGATGAGTTAAGAAAGAAAATAGCTCTTAATGAAAATTATGTAAGAATTCTTTCTATTAAAGATTCTCTTGAAAGTAATTCTCAGTTCAGAAAAGATCAAAATTTTTCTGATTTAGTTAGAGCACTGATTGAGTTAAAAGATAGTGAAAATTATGGATATAATGATTTAATTAATGCGCTCAATTCTGAGAGTGCAAGCCCATTTGCTGGTATGTTCGAAGGCTCATGGGTTCTAATGAGTGAGCAAATCTCACAATTCCAAAAGATGTATGAGCAAATAAATGAGTTAACAGAGAAGTTTAACTTGGATCAATCAATGGCGGCATCGTTAAGAGCGCAAGTTTGGGCTAAACAAAATGAATTTATTTTGAATCAGGCTAATAAATTTTTCGAACAACTGGCGCAGATGCAAAACTCCAACAATGTGGCAATGGCAAGAATAGGTAAAGCTGCAGCGATTGCACAAGCAGTTATTAACACGTATCAAGCAGCTAACGCTGCATATGCTGCTATGGCAGGAATTCCGTATGTCGGACCAGCGTTAGGTGCGGCGGCGGCGGCAATGGCAATTGCTACAGGGATGGCTAATGTTTCAGCGATGCGTTCTCAGTCAACCGGGTTTATGACAGGTGGATACACCGGCAATATAGCACGAAATCAGATTGCAGGCGTCGTTCATGGTCAAGAGTTTGTGATGAATGCAGCAGCAACTCAGCGGATTGGTGTCGATAATCTGGAGGCATTGCAACGAGGCGATATGAATGGTTTACAGCGTCCACAAGTAGTTAATAATTATTCACAATCACCAACACAAGAAAACGCACCTCAGACGGTGTCACCAACCATTAATATTGCACTTGTGAGTGATTACGAGTCAGCGGAGCAATGGTTAGCAACACAAGAGGGTGTTAAGCGAGTTATGCAAATAAATAGAGATAATGGGGAGGAGTTAGCGATGATTGTTAATGCATCCTAAATAACTAAGATATCTAACTAGTTCTTGATGTGTGTAATATTACAAAAATATGTTGATTGTTGTTAACTGAGTATAAAAAATCTAATGTAGATATACATACAATAGAAAATTGATTCTAAGGCTCGCAATTGCGGGCTTTTTTTATGTCTAAAATTGAGGTGGAAATGCCAAATATTATTGCTGAACAGCCAATCGAAGGAATAACAGAGAGTTTTGAATGGCTCACTGATATTATCGAGTCAAGAGACGGTCGAGAACATAGAATAATGTTGCGTTCTTTACCTAGAGTAATGTTAGATTATTCATTTATAGCGCACCCGCACAATAGAAATCGTTATCTTAATTTGCTACGTAATAATTTAACCGAGACTTGGTTGATTCCAGAATGGTTAAGGGCTGTTTACATTGGTCGAATTAATCAGGGAACAACCTTAATCAGAAATTATTTTGACAATCATGTTGATGATAACTTACTGATTTATCAGGATAGCCAAAAAAATGAAGTTGTTACATGGTTAAAATCATCAGAAATTAAATCATTAGAGTTTGTGTTCCATGCAGAGCGTCAATTAAAACCTGATTTTGTTTTTGAAAAACCGCCGAATGAGAAAAAGGAAGCGATCAGCCCTGTAATCAATAATTATAAAGCTGCCTATTTATTGCCATTAAGAGAATGTTACTTAAATAGCTCTAAGTATAAAACATCGGGTTTTGATGCTCAGTTTGATGTAGCTATCGAGTTGATTGAACAACCAAACTATCATAGCAAAATAATTAAAAAACAGACTTATCTTGGCATCGAGGTACTTCATAATAATTATGGCACTAACGAATCAATATTAAATAAAGATATTGATATTGTTGATTATGATGTTGGTAAAATCACTAGAATTGAACGATGGGAGCGCACAAAATTATCAAGAACTATTAAATTTTATCTTGATGGGTTTGATGAGATAAAAAAATTTAAGGAGTTTATTTATCGAAGGGAGGGTAGAGTTAAACCATTTTGGTTATGTGATGGCGATGTAAATATATATGGTGGAAAGGTTCGTGGCAATCAGATTGTTATTCGTAACGGTCATTACAATGATTTACCATCATTTAAATATTTATCATTATTTCACGATAACGCTGTCTCTTATGCAAAAATAATTAGCATAAGCAATGACTTACGTGATAAAACAATAATCGTTATCGACAAAATTATCGAACAGCCAGTCAATAAAATTAGTTGCCTAACGCTTTGTAGGTTTGATACAGACCGAGTGCAAATTGAATACGGTACAAATCAACAAGCACAATCAGATATTCAAGTAATAGAGGTTTTTGATGATCAATATTTTTAAACAATCGGAATTGTATGTTTTTAATGATGGTTTAAACACTTATCGTTATACGAGTGGTATGCGTGAGTTAAATATCGACAACAATATTTATATTAAAGAATCAATTAATCGAAGTGCAATAAAGCGTGATGCATCGTTATCTAAAAACAAAATCACTATAACCATGCCAATTACTAATGAGATTGTGCAGCAATGGATAACACCAGACATAACAAAATACCTACTAGTTGATATTTATACATTAGATAAAAAAAATTTGGTCACGATGGCTTGGAGTGGTCGGTTAACTCAAACCTCCACATCAGATAAAGAAATGACAATGACGTTCGAGTTGCTAATTACAAGGGCTGGACAAACGGGAGTAAATGATAAGGTTCAACGAAACTGTCGGTATTCCCTATATGGTGAACGATGTGGGTTAAATCGTGATGATTTTAAAATAACAGGTAATGTCACGTCTTATAAAAATGATGTGATAACTGTTGTATTTGAAAAAGAGGTTCCGAATGGATATTTCACTGGCGGAATAGTACAAACACCACAAGGAGAACAAACATTTATTAAAGAACATGGTGAAACTTCAATCACTTTATTTAGAAAAAATCAACAGCTTATAGATAATCTAAGTAAAGGTATTGCATCAGTCATTCTCTATAAGGGATGTTTAAGAACCCTTGATTCTTGCAATACGTTTAATAACACACTTAATTACGGTGGATTTCCATACCTTCCTTTGGAGCCGCTAAATAGTGGCAATTCCATTGTTTAAAAAGGAGGTTTTATGTTTGCATTAGTTGCAGCATTGGTTGCTGTTGTTGTTGGTTTAATTGTTGGTGTGGTTGGATCGCACGGTAAAAAAAACCAACAAAAAATAGAAGCGGATGAGTTTAAAACTGGCACTTCAACCGAAGGGACAGAAATACCAATTGTTTTTGGCACAGTTAAAATAACAAATCCAATTTACACTTGGGTAGGTGATAAATCGCTTAAAGCTATTAGAAAGAAAGGCGGTAAAAAATAATGAAGTTAATTGTTAAGCGTGAAGATCTAATTGCAGCACGACAATGTAGTTCAGGTGGAAGAGCTTTTTTTAAACGTCATGGATTAGATTGGTCCGATTTTTTGAAAAATGGTATTGATGCTGAAATTTTAATAAAAATTAATGATGTAATGGCAAATCAAGTAATAGAACAAGCTAGGCGGAGAATATGGGTGGAAGCAAAAAGAAACAAACAGTAGGTTACAAATATTACGCTGGTACTAGTATGATCTTTTGCCAAGGTACGATTGATAAATTGATTAATATCAGCGTAGCAGACAGAATTGCATGGAAAGGATCGCTGCAAGATGGGACGTTATTTATTGATAAACCATCTCTTTTCGGTGGAGAATCTAGAGAGGGTGGCTTATCTGGAAGCGTTGATGTTTATTCAGGTCACGATAAACATAGCCGGAATAGCTATCTAGCTAGCAAGATTTCGCAAATTGTACCGGCGTATCGTTATGTTGCTGGCGCAGTTTTCAAGCATTTTTACTGGGGAAATAATCCATATTTAAAAGATATAGCGGTTGTTGTACAACGCATACATTATCAAGATGCAAAAAAAACACCTCAATGGTATAACGAAAAAGCTGAAATTAGATCTGAAGGCGGACTAGGTAACACCGCGATACATTTTATTTTAGACACATCTAATAGTATGAGTGGGTCACGCATCACTGCACTAAAAACAGCAATGAAACGAGCAATTAATAATCTTGAAACTTCTATGGATCTAGCTTCGTCAAGATTAGATATACTGATCACAACATATCAAGGTGGTTCACCGCAAACTAAATTAATTAGAAAGGTATCAGAAAATGATATTTCACCTCTTTTATCATTTATTGATGACTTGAAGATTGTGGGGGGAGAGAATCTTGAGTCTGTTTTGAGTGCATCTGTCTCTTTTTTTAAAGAAGTGGTTAATTTTGATATGAACCGTTGTTGTATCTTCGTGAGTGACGGCGAACTAGAGAATGTCGATTCTATTAAAAATAATGATATTCATGATCTAATTAATAAATCGGGCAGATTTAATATAGCTAACGGTCGAGATGTTGATATTTATTGCATTAATGTTGGCAATCATAATGTATCTTTAAGTGCAAAGATCGACAACACACCCGAGGATGGTATCCCCGTTATTGTTGGTTCTGATTCTAGCCTAATTTATGACACAATGATGTATGCTATTCATGGTTCAAATTCAGATATGAATCCAGCACATATACTGAGAGAATTGGTATTAAGCCAGTATACAGGATTTAATTCGCAGTCAGTGCAGAATATTATTAATGAGGAATCATTCAAGCAAGCTGCAGATATATTTTATCAAGAAAAACTTGGGTTATCTTATCTTTGGAACAATCAGAGTAAATTTGAAGATTTAAAGAAGAATATTGAAAAAACGGTTGATTGTGTGCTTGATCAAAATGCGCAAACAAATCAGTTTGAAATAAAATTGATCAGAAATAATTACAATGTTGATGAACTACCAATATTTGATAAAACAAATATTGTTAAAATTTCGGATATTAAAAAAAATATTGTCACTGAGATGATTAATTCTGTTACAGTCAATTTTATTGATAGAACAAATGATTATAAACAAGGTTCGGTCACAGTTCGTGACGATGCACTAATCACAATGGCTGGTCGAGAAAATAATACAACAGTCACGTACGATACTGTATACAGTCGTTCTTTGGCTTCTCGATTGGCTATGAGGGACTTAGCGTATTTATCTTCAGATCTTGCTTCTGTTACACTAACGCTTAATTTAGACGGTAGAATGTTGAGTCGAGGAGATGTGTTTCTATTAAATATGCCACAATTGGGATTGGGCAATGTGGTAATGCGAATAATATCTGTTGACTATGGCACACAAAAAAGTAATCAGGTAACGATTGAATGTTCCCGAGATGTGTTTTCATTGCCTACTTCATCTGTTGTTAGTACTCAACCACCTATTTCTTTACCTGCTGATAATGGTGTAGCAAAACCTGTCAAAAACTTTATTATCGTTGAATCGCCTTATTATGAACTAGTTTATAACTACGGACAAAAAGCAGTAGATCGGTTATTAGAGGGTGACAATGATTTGGCAGGACAAATTGCTTCTGCTGTTATTGATTTACCTAATGATGTGATTTTGGCGGAATTGGTCACATCGCTGTCTAATAACTTTGATAATGCAGAAAGCCTCACTGAATGTGAAATGCGAACATTAGTACAGCAAATTAACAAAATGGAATCTGTTATTACGCTGGATAATGCGCCGAGAAACAGTGAATATACGTGGATTTTAATTGATGATGAGATTCTATTTGTTGAATCATGTAATGGTAATCAATTAACTGTAAAACGAGGTTGTCTTGACACAATACCTGAAATACACAATCAAAATAGTCGAGTCTATTTTTGCGGAGGACAGTTAACGATAAAAACAGAAGACTATTACGAGGGTGACAAGGTTGATTGTCGTATCATTACAAGCACCTCAACTGGTTCACTCGATCCCAAAGATGCAACGGGGCGCGTTATTGATATTAATGGACGGGCAATACGGCCTTATCCTCCTGCTAACGTTACTATCAATGGTTGCTATTATCCTTCATCAATACTCGATAAAACAATAGACATTAACTGGGCATCAAGAAATAGGTTGCAGCAGACATCTGGCATCATGATCGGGTGGTATGAAGGGAATGTAACTGTTGAACCTGATGTAAAATATCGCATTGTATTACGACATTTCACAAATACGCTTATTGATACAATAACCGAAGAACCAAGTTTTTCGTTTGATATTAGCCATCTAAAAAAAGGCGATTTATCTATTGAATTATCTAGCATCAAAAATGATTTAGAATCAAGTCAGAAATTTAGACATAGTATTATTGTGGGTAAAGATATTGAGTTTATTTTCAATAAAGAAAGACAAAACGAATTAGAATTTAAATTTGAGGATTAAAAATGGCAAAAATAGTTATTTGCAGTGATAAAGAAGATTATGTTAAAGCGATGATTACTGCGCTTAGTGAAGATCATCAGGTGTTTTTTTGTGATACGACATCACGCGATTACACTGAAAGTTATTTATCAACATTTGATCTAATTATGGATTATAAAAATACATGTGAACAACGAGCAGGAAATCCAATCAAAAAATGCTTCGAGAAAGGTATCCTTGTGATAGCTGGTGGTACCAGCGGGATTGGTGGATCTATAACGTCGATAGGCATTTCAAAACGATTAGATTATTCGTCCACTCAGCACCACACAAAAGTTATAAATAACCAAGATGTTATTCCAATAGATTATCGTAAAAAAGATATTGTAGTCTATCCAAGTTCTAACAAATCCTCTTGGTTTTATTATATCTATGATGATAACAAAACAACACCAAAAGATATGACTCCATTGACAATTTATCGCTTTCAAAGTAATGTGTACTTGCCATCTGTTACTTGTGCTGTATTTCGTAAAGGTGATTTAGATTTAAACGGTAACCCTTTTGCGGCAGATTGTGCTTTTATTGGCTACCCTTTTAATGTTGAATTAACTAATGACGCGATGAATATTGTCAACGATGTTATTCATTGGTTATTAAATAAAACATACATCACCGCTAAAGTTAAAGATCAGGATGGAACTCCGCTACCAAACCAAGATGTTTATTTACATTCCAGATTAAATGGCGACTTAATAGCAAAACACCAAAGTGATGAAAATGGAGATGTTGTCTTTAGAATCAGACATAAATTTGATTATTACGCTATTGCGTTTGACAAAAAAGGAGGCGTAAAAAACGCAGTCGCTATTGATAATATCATTGCATAATTCATATTCACATAGATCATATCACACTATCAATTTTCAACTTACAATAATCAATTGCATCATATAATATCACAAAATCAGTAATATCATGTTGTGCTTTTGTGTTTGATGTATGTAAATTGATAGTGTATTATTTATCATGATCAGCGAACATAAATTTTTTCAGAAAATTTTAGTTAATCCCATACAAAGGAAGCAACGGTAGGCTAGGTTAATCTGAATTTGCTGAACAAGTTGTTGCTTACAGTAGATATCTAAAAGATGAATAACCATTTGATTTTAAATTATTTTACAACATATATCATGGGAAATTATCTTCTCTACAATAACTGAAGCGACAGATTCTCGAAGCAATATCAATCGCTTTCGCTATTTTTTGGATAAGGTGATTGGCAGGGATCAGCATTTCAAGTAAGATTTGCACTATTTTTTTCTTGTATTGCTGTTATTGGTTTTCTAGGCATAGGAGAAAACCTCTGTTGATTAAATATTCTTCTAATCTATTAGTTCAAAGTACTCGCTAAAGAGCGAGTACTTTGACAGCAATTTAAAAAAATGATTGTTTTTTTGTTTAATCTTTTTGATATATTAAGATTTTCTTAATTAAAATATTTATAAGCTGTACTTATTTATAAATTTAAATGAGTATCAGACGCTTTTCTTAAAATTTCGTAAATTTCGTCTTTAATTTTAAGTTTTTGTTTTTTTAATGCCTCTATTGTGTCGGTCGTATTGACAATAATGCCTGATTCAATGTTTTTAATCTTTTGATCAAGCTCATTATGTTGATCAAACAATTTTTGAAAACGTAAATCAGTATTCTTTAATTTAGAAATTATTTCTCGATATTCTGGAAACATAGCGCCTCCTTATATTAGGCTAAATAGAATAATAACAATAGCACCTATTACCAATTCAGAATACAATATTATTTGTCGCATTAATAGAAAAATTGTTTTAATAGCGAAATTATTTTTATAACAAAACTGTTTTAATCACAAATTTACTAAGGGGTTAATCCATGAGTGAATCGATTGTAATTGCCAAAAGCCATAACAAAGATTTATCTATTATAGCTTCATTAGCTAATCGTCATGGTTTAATTACTGGGGCAACGGGTACCGGCAAGACAGTTACATTACAAAAAATGGCTGAAGGTTTTTCAAAAATAGGTGTACCTGTTTTTCTTGCTGATGTTAAAGGTGATCTAACAGGAATTGGTGAAAAGGGCATATTATCTGAAAAACTACAAGCTCGCTTAGCTAGCATTGGAGTCGATAACTGGCAACCAGATTCGTCACCCATTGAATTATGGGATGTCTTTGCTGAAAAAGGGATACCTGTTCGCAGTACCATGTCAGATATAGGACCGATTTTACTTGGTCGATTACTTGATTTAAATGACGTTCAAGCTGGTGTGTTACAGTTAGCATTTAAAATTGCGGATGATAACGGCTTATTATTAATTGATTTCAAAGATCTTCGAGCATTAATTCAATTTGTGGGTGATAATGCTAAAAAATTCACCACACAATACGGGAATATTTCGTTATCGTCAATTGGTGCAATCCAACGCGGATTGCTAACGCTCGAGCAACAAGGTGCCGAATTTTTTCTGGGCGAACCGATGCTCGATATTCAAGATTTAATGCAAGTTAATCCTGAAGGTCATGGTATAGTTAACATATTGTTGGCCGACAAATTATATAACTCGCCTAAATTATATTCAGTCTTTTTATTATGGCTATTATCAGAACTTTTTGAGCATTTGCCAGAAGTTGGTGATCTTGATAAACCTAAACTTGTCTTCTTTTTTGACGAGGCTCACTTACTTTTTAATGACATTTCGCCTGCATTATTAGAAAAAATAGAGCAAGTTGTGCGCTTAATTCGCTCTAAGGGAATTGGAATTTATTTTGCCTCGCAAAACCCAAGTGATATTCCTGATACAGTTTTAGGGCAATTAGGTAATCGTGTGCAGCATGCTTTACGCGCATTTACCCCTAAAGACCAAAAAGCGGTAAAAACAGCCGCCCAAACCATGCGCGCAAATCCAAGTTTTGACACTGAAAAAGCAATCATGGAACTTGGTGTTGGTGAAGCACTCATTTCATTCTTAGATGAAAAGGGTCGTCCAAACATGGTTGAGCGTGGTTATATTATTGCGCCAGGTTCAAAAATGGGATCAATGTCGCCAGACAATCAATCATCTATTATTCATCAATCCCATTTTTACAATAAATATGTGCAAACCTTAGATCGACAATCGGCTTATGAAATATTAAAAAATGGATTTCCATTAGATAACTTGTCTAACAAAAATATGAATAACGATGTAAGCAATAAGCAAAATAATGGTGGATTGCTTAATTTTTTAAGCACTGTCCTTTTTGGTAAAAAAGGACCAAAAGGAGGTCAACATGATGGTATTACTCAACAAATAGCCAAAAGTGCAACAAGGCAAGTTGTTAATCAAATTGGTAAACAAATCACCCGTGGCATATTAGGTGGTTTTAAAAAATAATAAAACTGAGCTTATTACCCCAAAAGTTAGCAAAATAGGAGTATTTTAATGTTAAAAATGTTTATGGAATGGTATAAAAAGCGTTTTAGTGACCCGCATGTTGTATCGCTAATGGCTGTTATTGTTGGCTTATTTATTATCATCTATTTTTTTAATAAAATTTTACTGCCTGTTTTAATTGCTATTGTGCTTGCTTATTTACTGGATAGACCAGTTAACTTTTTACATAAAAAAAATATTCCAAGAACTCTCGCTGTTGTGATGGTATTACTACTTTTTTTAATGGTGGTATTCGTTGGATTTATGATTTTATTACCATTAATTTGGCAACAAAGTGTTAGCTTAATTACCAATATCCCAAACATGCTCAATTTTGCTAATAATTTCCTCACCAACTTGCCTGAACACTATCCAGAATTAATCGATGTTGGTTTATTCGATTCGGTCATCCAAGGTATTACCAACAAAGTCGTGCAAACTGGTAAT
This sequence comes from Gilliamella sp. X-60, assembly GCF_057063585.1. Classification (NCBI taxonomy): domain Bacteria; kingdom Pseudomonadati; phylum Pseudomonadota; class Gammaproteobacteria; order Orbales; family Orbaceae; genus Gilliamella; species Gilliamella sp. X-60. The sequence goes on from NZ_JBXSQJ010000010.1 coordinate 20,307, forward strand.
TCGTTGTTACAATTTTCAATTGTTTCTTTGTTAGGGATGGTATCTATTGCGATTAATGCGGTATTAGTGCCAATAATGATGTTCTTTTTACTAAAAGATAAAGCAAAGATATGGGGATACTGCTCCAAAATCTTACCCAAAAACCGCACAATTTTAAACAAAGTTGCCGCTGAAATGGATATGCAAATATCCAATTATATTGTTGGCAATGTACTACATATTATTATTTTAACGGTTTGTGTTTATATTCCTTTTTGGTATTTTGGGTTAGATTATGGACTTTTATTAGCTGTGCTTGTCGGATTATCTGTTTTAGTGCCCTATGTTGGTATTATTATTTCAACGATTCCCGTTGTATTAATTGCACTATTTCAATGGGGTTTAACCGCGCAATTTGGTTATTTATTATTTTTCTATATTCTGATTCAAACATTAGACGGCAACTTACTCGTACCTTGCTTATTCTCTGAAAAGCTCAACTTACATCCACTTGTTATTATTTTAGCGGTAATTGTTTTTGGTGGTCTATGGGGATTTTGGGGGATATTTTTTGCAATACCTTTGGCTACATTGGTCAAAGCAATTATAAATGCTTGGCCAAAAACAGATGAGTTAAATAATAATAGTGAAGTAAAAGCAGATTAATGGTTAATCTGCTTTTGTATAAATTATTTACAGTGGTTTTTTAGATAATCTAAAATTACTTCGTGGTGATTGGATGTTTTAAAATCATTAAACACTTTTTCGATTGTACCGTCTTTGCTGATTAAAAAGCTAATACGGTGAATCCCATCATAGGTTTTACCCATAAACTCTTTTTCACCCCAAGTACCAAATGCTTGGGCGACTTCATGATTCTCATCAGAAAGCAACGTGAAATTTAATAACTCTTTTTCAACAAATCGAGATAACTTTTCTGGCTTATCGGTACTAATTCCAAGGATTGCCACATTGCATTTTTTAAACTCATCAGAACAATCGCGCAAATTACATGCTTGCACAGTGCAACCTGGCGTCATTGCTTTTGGGTAAAAATAAATTAAAACACGTTGACCTTTAAAGTCATTCAAGCCTACAAGCTCTCCATCTTGGTCTGGCAACGAAAACAGTGGTGCTTTTTCACCTTCTTTAAGTGGATTAACCATATAATTATTACCTATTTTAATAGTTTAAATTTGATCTGTTTAGGTATATTAAAAGTATTGTCATACTTTTAAATTAAGTTACTAAAAAAACGATTTGCTGCATCAATGGTGTGATTGATCTCTTTGTCTGTGTGTTTAAGTGACATGAAACCAGCTTCAAAAGCTGACGGTGCAAAATAAACACCTTCAGTTAGCATATGATGATAGAATTTTTTGAATAATTCAATATCACACTGCATAACATCTTGATAACTGGTTACTTCAGAAGCAGTTGTAAAAAACAACCCAAACATAGCGCCTACATAATTCACCACTAATGGCACATTATGTTTTTTAGCGACCGATAATAATCCATCAGCAAGCGATGCAGTTTTATCTGCTAACTCTTGATAGATCCCAACTTCCATTAGCTTGGTTAAAGTTGTATAACCTGCTGACATTGCAACGGGATTACCTGAAAGAGTTCCAGCTTGGTATATTGGACCAGTTGGTGCTAATTGCATCATAATATTCGCACGACCACCAAAAGCTCCAACAGGCATACCACCACCAATAATCTTGCCTAAACAAGTTAAATCGGGCACCACATCATAATAATCTTGAGCACCACCAAGCGCCACTCTAAAACCCGTCATTACTTCGTCAATAATCAATAACGCACCGTATTGATCACAAAGTTCACGCAGTCCTTGTAAAAACTCTTTTTTGGCTGGTACACAATTCATATTGCCAGCAACAGGCTCAATAATAATGGCAGCTATTTCATTAGGGTATTGCTGAAATTGCTTTTTGACTGACTCTAAATTATTATAATCACAAACTAATGTATGCTTAACGAAATCATTAGGTACACCGGGAGATGTCGGATGTCCAAAAGTAAGCGCACCAGAACCGGCTTTAACTAACAAATAGTCGGCATGTCCGTGATAGCAACCCTCAAACTTAATAATCTTATCGCGTCCTGTAAAACCACGTGCAACACGAATGGCGCTCATGGTTGCCTCAGTTCCCGAATTCACCATTCGCACCATTTCAATAGAAGGCATTAATTGCGTCACTAAATTGGCAACTTTGGTTTCAATTTCGGTTGGTGCTCCATAACTTAAACCATTATGCACCGCATTAATTACCGCATTGGCTACATCAGGATCATTATGCCCAAGGATCATTGGTCCCCAAGAACCGACATAATCGATATAGGCCTTGTCGTCTACATCATAAATATATGCACCATTTGCGCGTTCAATAAATAAAGGCGTGCCACCTACGCCATTAAATGCGCGAACCGGTGAATTAACACCGCCAGGCATAACGGATAAGGCCTGATGATAAAGCTTTTCTGATTTAAATGTATTTCGCATAATTGAGATGCTCTCTCTATAAAATTTTGTGGTATTTATTCATAAAATCAAAATAAATTCAAGCTGGCTATTAGAAATTTATTTAATAGAAGTTTTCTATTTTGTATTTTCATTTAGCAAGGGTATATAATGCTAAGATAAATATATTAGGAGAAGAATATGAGCGATGCTTTACCAATCAACTTTACTGATGCAGCAGCAAATAAAGTAAAATCATTAGTGACAGAAGAGGAAAACCCAAACCTTAAACTAAGAGTTTACATTACTGGTGGTGGCTGTAGTGGATTTCAGTACGGGTTTACTTTCGATGAAAAAGTCAATGAAGATGATCTAGCCATCGAAAAAAATGGCGTATCACTAGTTATCGATCCCATGAGCTTACAATATCTTGTTGGTGGCACAATCGATTATGTAGAAGGCTTACAAGGTTCTCGCTTTGTGGTTGACAATCCTAATGCAACAACGACTTGTGGTTGTGGTTCATCTTTTAGTGTTTAAGTCGTATTTAAGCTTTTTTTAAATACTAATAACGCATATTGCTAAACAATAAATCCGAATTTTTTATTTTTTAAGCGGGATAGATGAATAAACCCACAAAATGTGACAAACATTGAGCAGTTAGATAATAATTTGAATTTTTTTGTTGACGGAAAATTTAAGATGGGTAAAATGCACAGCATTCAAAACGCAATTACCTTTCGGTAATAAGTTTTGAGCCCGGGTGGTGAAATCGGTAGACACAAGGGATTTAAAATCCCTCGGCCTTTTTGGCCGTGCGAGTTCAAGTCTCGCCCCGGGCACCATTAAACAAACACCTCTTACGCGGGAATAGCTCAGTTGGTAGAGCACGACCTTGCCAAGGTCGGGGTCGCGAGTTCGAACCTCGTTTCCCGCTCCAATAAAATTTTATAACATTAGTGTAGAAAAATTTATCAATATTATTGAGTTTTTATCAATATTCATAATGGTAGAACTTGTCATTATAAACAGTAGACTAATCATCTGGACAAAAATACGATCAAGACTTGATCAATCTGAAATGGGTACGGTTAATTATGATTATCCCATTGCTTTACTGAATCAGTATTATAGACTCGAATTGCATGCTCTATAATATACATTTGTTTTACATAGGGATAGTTTATCTTATTGAGGCTTATTTCTTTAAAAACATCAATATTATGTCGACAAAATTGAATACGACAATCCCCATCTACTTAGCGACGCATACAATGATAGATATGAACCATCTTTTAAAATCATCAAAAAGCGTTATATCCAAGTTATTTAAAAAAATCTAATACTTGCTTTTAATTAATCTTCCTTATTTACCGATTTATTATTTAGCAAATCTAGCATAAGATTAAGAGCATCTTGTTAAATTTGTTTATGCAGACGTTGATTATTTTTGTATATCATACTAATATTAAGCAGTCTTTCAAGTAGTACCAGTACCATTAGCTTATTGGTTAAAGATGCTTTATCAGGATGATCTTCAAGCTTTGAAGAAATAAGATTTCGAATGAATTCTTTCTGTTCGGTAATGATATCCTATATGCAGGGCTAATCTTCATACATTTTTTCCGTTGCTCGCATAAATAAACAGCCGTTAAAATTCTCTTCGCAAGGCCATTTTTAATTCCATCCATTGCACTGAGGCTTAGGACAGCTTCATTAAGCTTTTCTTTGAATCTCTATATTTAAATACTTCAATTATCAGTTTGTCTTTACTACCAAAGTTATTATATAAGGTGGTTTTAGAGCATCCAGATTTATCTTTTATTTCATCGACGCCAACTTTAGCAAAACCACTTTAATAAAAGAGTTTTTCAGCTGTTTTGATGATTCGTTTGTACATTTTTTCAAAATTAAGTTGCCTAAATAAATTGCAAGATGAACAGAAATGTACGATTTTATTGAATTATCCATTATAACGAAACAGGACAAATAACTAATGAAACTCTTCTTTTTGGTTAGCGAAAAATTACCTAGTAGACCCAAATTACTTTATTTAGTACAAGGATTGTTAGGTGGTTTTTTGGCAATTTTTAACGTTAGAGTATTTGACAACATACTCTGCTAGCTATTTTATCATGGCTCTGTTTGGAACTTCGTGTGTTATTTTATTTGCAGTTTCTCAGTCTCCTTTGGCGCAGCCTAGAATATAATCTTTGGGTATTTAATATCAGCGCTTATCGGCTTATTATTTTTAAAGTTACTCGGTGACTCAGCATTAGTTATCGCCTTGGCTGTGGGATGTGCCATTGCAGCAATGCAGTTCTTTCGATATGTGCATCCGCCTGCAGCCGCTAATCCGTTAGTGATATTGTTAACACCAAGTCAAATTCATTATGATTTTAGCTTCTTACTGTTTCCGGTGTTATCGGGCTCTATCGCTTTAGCCATCATTGCGTACATTGTTAATAATCATACTGGAAAAAACTAGTGGCCACTCTATTGGTTAATAGTAAAAGCACATAAATAAGAATAAACGAATAACATCATATTTTAATTGAAATAAATAGTTAACTTTATCGAACCAGATCGCAATTCGATGTAAACAAAGGCCATCATAAATGGTGCAGGTAATTCAACAATTAGTATCCTAAGGAGTGGAAGACAATGCATTATAGCCGCTGTTGCTTTGAATAATTTGCAAATAATAGCCCGTATAATGCGAGCGAGTTTTTAAGTAATAATTAATCGTATTTTATCCATTACAATCGCTTAATATTTCATTATGCCAAAATCACATTACATAATAGAAATTAGTTATTGCAATCAAAGCAATAATCTTATAATTTATTCAAATTTTAGAGTACAATACAATTAATAACATGTCATAATAATCATGCAGTGTTTTAGGTTTTCTTATAAAAAATAGACATGGATTGATTGTCAATTAAACAAAAGTTACACCGATTTTTACATAAATTATTACCCGTTTCGATACAGAAGTTTCTATTTAATTCTGCATTTGGAATTGTAGTTCAACATATAATGTTTAGCTTGGAGAAAGGAAATGTATTTATTAGAAATGGCACCAAAATTTTTGTTAGCTTTAATTATTTTACTTGTTTATGTGAAGTTGTCAGGAAAAAGCCAAATTGCGCCAATGTCGCAGCTCGATCAGGTGGGTAGTATGGTCATTGGTGCGCTAGTTGGGGGGGCATTACTTAGCCCGACAGTATCGCCTTGGGAAGCTGCTGGGTTAGTGGCTATTTGGGCGGGTCTACTTGTTTTAATTCGTTTTATCAAATCTAAAAACTCACGCCTACGCGATGCCATAGATGGCGAACCAATCCAATTAGTTAAAAATGGAAATTTAATAACGGATAATTTTATTAAAGCCAACTTACCGGTAAGAGATTTTGAAACTTTAGTGAACATACAAGGTATAGCTTCATTTGATGAATTAAAAGAAGTTTGGTATGAACTCAATGGTTCTTTAACCATTATCAAAAAAGGCGATAAAGACATCGCTGTACTTATCATTGAAAATGGTGGCATTAGCCATGATAATCTTGAGCAGCTTAAAAAAGATGAAGAGTGGGTTAAACACGAGCTATCAAAGCAAGGTTATGAAAAAATAGAAGATGTTTTTTGTGCTGAATGGTTTGATAATAAGTTGATTATTTACCCTTATGATGCAGTGCGTGAAGGTAAAAAATAGTTAGTTTTTAGGGTGGCTTTCAAATCCACCCTTCTTTCAGCTTGGTTAAGCTATAACTATCTTCTAACTAGCGCAATTGGCTGTCTTTACTGCCTCGGCGATTATATAGGCTTGATACTTTAGCCAATTGTTTATCGATTTCTTGTTGGCAAGGCAGACAATATTGCACTCCGGATAATGCTGCTTTTCTTGCTTCTGCAATAGGTTCCCCACATGCAATACAAAAATCAGCGCTAGTAGTACCGTGATTAAGTTGCCTTCTTGCGTTTTCGATAGCATCGGCAATTGTTCCTTCGATTTGTTGATTAACGGCATCGTCAGATGCCCATCCACTCGCCATAAAAGGAAGCTCCTATAACTGAAATAGTATGTTGATGACATAGTGTTTTTTTTAATTATTTCAAGTAATATAGCTAATAAATAATCAAAAAATGACGTTATTGATTATATTGTTACAGGGTAAGCATTCGTGTATTTAATTTAACATTATCAAAATACGGAGGTTTTTATGCAGCAATATGAACAAGCAACATTTGCCGGCGGTTGTTTTTGGTGTATGGTAAAACCCTTTGATCAGTATGAGGGGGTGATCAATGTTATTTCAGGGTATACTGGTGGACATGTTGCAAACCCAACCTACCAACAAGTCTGTTCGGGCACAACAGGACATACCGAAGCGGTTCAAATCACGTTTGATCCCAAACTAATTAGTTATAAAAAGCTTTTAGATATCTTTTGGCAACAAATTGATCCAACCGATTCTCAAGGTCAATTTGCTGATCGGGGCAGTTCTTATCGTCCAGCGATTTTTTACCATAACGAATTTCAGCATAAACAAGCATTAGTGTCTAAACAAACCTTGCAAGAAAGTGGACGATTTAATAAGCCAATTGGTGTTGCGATAGAGCCTGCGGTGGCTTTTTATCCAGCTGAGGGTTATCACCAAAGTTATTACACCAAACAGCCTCAACACTATAATCAATATTACCAATTATCAGGGCGATCTGACTTTTTGGCTAGACATTGGCAAAAATCAAATAAAGGATGAACGAATGATGCAAAACTACCCACAATACAGTATCAAACAAAAATGGATCCATTGGCTAACAATGATACTTATTGTATTAGCATTTTTATTGGTGACATTTAACGTGACATTATCACACTATGTGGGGGGCATGTTTACCCTTTATATATTGCACAAATCTTTTGGCTTAGTGATTTTTGTAATCACATTATGGCGCTTTGCTGTGATTAAAAAAGAAGGTGTACCTGATGTCTTACCAAAAGAGCAAAAGTTACAACGCGCATTATCAAAATCGGTACAAGGATTTATTTATATTTTATTACTGGTAGTACCGACCTCTGGATATTTAATGAGTAGTCATTCTCTAAATGTATTTGGCATCTTATCTATTCCTGCGCTTGATATGCCGAACATGTATTATCATTTTTTTCATACTGTCCATAAAGTTAGCTCATATTTATTAGCTATGTTACTTATTTTACATATAGTTGGTGCCTTATATCATTATTTTTGGATTAAAGATAAAGTATTGCAATCTATGTTAAGCCGTGATTAATCACCATTAATTAAAACAAACAACATTAAATAACGAAGGTGACTTATGAATAAAACAATGAAAGAAAAAGCACTGTCCATATTAACACCTATGCAATATCATGTTACCCAAAAAAATGGGACAGAACCTCCATTTGAAAACGAATTTTATGCCAATCAGCAAGAAGGGCTATATGTTGATATCGTATCTGGCGAACCACTATTTACTTCGTTAGATAAATTTGATTCGGGCTGTGGCTGGCCTAGCTTTTCCAAACCAATAGAAAAGGGCAATATTATTGAAAAAAAGGATACCAGTTTTGGTATGCGACGTACCGAGGTGCGATCTGCAAATGCTGACTCTCATCTTGGCCATGTTTTTAATGATGGACCAAAAGCCTTAGGGGGATTGCGTTATTGCATCAACTCAGCATCTTTACGGTTTATACCAAAAGATGAACTTGAAGATGCCGGTTATGGTCAGTATTTAAAACTATTTGATAAAGAATAAATACGGACAGAATAAAAGTAACAAAATAAAAAAACCTATCATCTATATGGATGATAGGATCTATATACTAACCCGCTTATCTCAGTTCTTTCGTTTAAACAAGATATAACTAATCAACAAAAACACAAAACTGGTGATAAGTGATCCAATAATAGGGTAAATACCCATGACAATACTTACTTGAGCAAATAAATTATCGGCAATATAAAACAAAAAGCCAAAGCTGATGCCTATCACCACGCGAATCCCCATTGACACGCTACGTAACGGACCAAAGATAAATGACAAAGCTAACAACATCATCACCGCCACCGAAACTGGCTTGATAATCTTTTTCCAAAATAGTAAATCGTAATACTTGGTATCTTGCCCTGAGCTTTTAAGGTATTGTGAATATTGATAAAGCCCAGAGGCCGATAATGAATCCGGGTCAAATGCTACAATACTTAATTTATCGGGGGTAATATTCGTTTTCCAAGGGATGGAGACCATATTGACTCCCACAACTTTGTTTTGTACCGTTAGCTCATTTTTTTCGACTTGCGACAAAGTCCAACTATCGTTTTCATAAACACCATAGGCGGCGTGGGTAATGGATAGTAGCTTATTGTCATCGACCGAATAGATAGAAATATTTGAAATCGAATTATCGTTATTTACATGTCCAATAAATACATAATCATTACCATCTTTAGCCCAAAGGCTACCTTGTTCGGCCATTAACGAATTACCATAAAGTTTTTCAGAACGCATATTGCGTGCAGTTTGTTCGCTAACTGGCGCAACCCATTCACCAATCGCCATGGTAATTAACACCAGCGGTAAGGCTGTTTTCATCACTGCAAATGCAATTTTAAAACGGCTAAAGCCGGAAGTTTCCATTATAATGAGCTCACTGCGTGATGCCAGCAAACCCAAACCAATTAACGCACCTAACAATGCGGCCATAGGAAAGAACACTTCCAAATCTTTTGGCACCATTAACAGGGTATAAATACCCACAGAAAACGCATCATAATCAACTTTAATTTTTCGCAGTTGATCAATAAAACGGATAATACCTGACAAACTAATAAGTAAAAAAAGGCTAATACCGATGGTACTTAATATAGTTTTTCCAATATAACGATCTAAAATCGAAAACACGCTTTTCTCCTTAAGATGCCGCATATTTTAAGCGAAGTTTACGCATAAATAAGTTATCCCAACAATTCAAAATTAGCGCTAACACAAAATACCCTAAATTCAAAATATAAAACCATAATTCGGGATCTAAGCGGCTTTTACCTGCATTGGCTTTAATCGAACTGGCCGACAAAAAGTAAACCAAATACAGCAGTAAAGCCGGTAAAACTTGTGCAAGTCGTCCTTGGCGTGGGTTAGATACGCTCAGTGGAATCACTAAAAATGCCATTAATGGCACTGAAATAATCAAGGTTATTCGCCAATAAAATTCAGCATTGGCTTTAGGTGTATTGGTGCTTGCCAGCTCAAATAATCCTAATTGTTGAACATCAGTTTTATCTGTATCCTCATCGGTCGACAACACTTTGGGTTTTATTATGCCTAAATAATTATTAAAGTGTGAAATTCGAAAATCCTTTAATTGTGCTGTGCCTTCATAACGATTGGCCTTTTCAAGGGTGATGATTTGATTACCTTCATCATCATGTCCAGTCTTTCCCTTATTAGCAATAATAATGGAAGGGCGTTGATTGGTTTTTGGATTGATTTGAGCAATAAACACATTTTCTAAATTATTATTATCCACATTACCAATATAAATCACCGAATTACCATCAGGTGTTTGTTGAAATTGCCCAGCTAACAATCCCGCTAAACTAGGGTTTATTTTCGCATTGGCAAGTAGCTGATCTTGCTTAACGCTAGTCCAAGGACCAAACCAAAGCGAATTGAGTGCCGTTAGTATGCAAGTTAAAATACAAAGAAAAAGCACCACTTGATACGTCAAATTCTTCTTAACCCCGCAAGCATGCATTGCCACCATTTCGCTGTCAGAATAAAGGCGCCCAAAGGTAACTAATATACCAAGAAAAAGGCTCAGCGGTAAAATGAGATCAGCCATATTCGACACACCCAAAACTAACAACGGCATAATTAAATCACGGGGGATCGAACCATCAATGGCGCTCGACAAAATTCGAATTAATTTTTGAGAAAAGAAAATTAGCAACAAAATAAACAATATTGCCCCTTGAGTTTTCAATGTCTCTTTAACTAAATATCGACGAATTATCACATTTTACCTATATATGTTGGCACAAAATCAGACTATTATAATCTGATTTGTTTAGTTTTAGTTATCTTTTTGTTGCTATCCAACAATGAACCGATAGAATATTAATAATCTCTACCCATTCACAAACGAGAAGCATTATGGAATTTCAAATAAAAAACAGCGCTATTATAACCAAACAAAAAACAGAGTGTTTAGTTATTTCAATTGATTCAGGAAAAAACCAGTCTGATTTTGTTAAAGATATCGATAAATCAACCAATGGCTTAGTTAGTGAGCTTATCAAATCAGGCGACATAAGTGGTGAACTAGGCCAAACCACTTTGTTATATCCAAACAGTAACAGCTTAAAACAAAAGATCTTATTTGTTGGATGTGGCAGAGCCAAAGCGTTTGACTTAACTCAAGCCAAAAAAGTCATTCAAGCGGTAGTTAAAGAACTGCTTGCTAAAAAAATTAACAATATCGTATGGGATTTATTTGCGTTCAATGAAGTAAATAGCCTTGAATTTGCCAAACAACTACCGAAAATTGTGAGCGACATAACTTATCGATTTGATGAATTTAAAACCACGAAAACCCCAGCACCAAGTCTAACTAAAATCACATTATTAACTCACGACAAAAAAGCATTATCAGCAATAACTGATAACTTGTTTCAAGGCCAAATTATTGCAAATGCTATTGCGACAACAAAAACAATTGCCAATATGCCATCAAATGTTTGTAATGCCAAATACTTAGCCGAGCAAGGCAAACAGCTTGGCAAATTACACTCATCATTAAAAGTCACCTGCCTTGGCGAAAACGAACTAGCAAAATTAAACATGAACGCCTATTTAGCCGTCGGACGTGGATCGCAAAATGAATCAATCATGACCGTGATGGAATATCAAGGCGCTAAAGATAAAAAAGCCCAGCCCTATGTCTTAGTTGGCAAAGGGCTAACGTTTGATTCAGGGGGCATATCTATTAAACCATCTGCCGGTATGGACGAAATGAAATACGACATGTGTGGCGCTGCAACTGTTTATGGCGTTATGCAGGCTGTCGCTGAACTTAAATTACCTATTAACGTGGTTGGTATCATGGCCGGCTGTGAAAACATGCCTGATGGCAACAGCTATCGCCCCGGAGACATACTCACCACCATGTCAGGCACTACGGTTGAAGTGATTAACACCGATGCTGAAGGGCGCTTAGTATTGTGTGATGCGTTAACTTATGTTGAACGTTACAATCCAAAAATCGTTATTGATATTGCCACCTTAACAGGTGCTTGTATCGTTGCGTTGGGACATCACTATACAGGGATAATGGGTAACAACGACAAGCTAATTGCGCAATTGGTAGCATCATCCAACAAAGCGGGCGACAAGGCATGGGCACTACCTATTGATAGTGAGTTCCAAGAACAGATCAAATCAACTTGTGCTGATATTGTCAATGCAGGTGGACGTGATGGTGGCACCATTACCGCTGCTTGCTTCTTATCACGCTTTACTGAAAAATATCAATGGGCACATTTAGATATTGCCGGCACTGCATGGAAGTCTGGTGGGCAAAAAGGTGCAACAGGTCGCCCAGTTGCCATGTTGATTCAATATCTACAAGATCAATAAATTGAGCTAAGATTTTATGAAAAAAGTGATCTTCTATTTACTTGAAAATAAAACAGAAGCCAACGAATTGGGCATGCTATTTTATGAAAAGCTAGCATGCCAAAAGATAGTTGAAGCTTGGCACGCCAAACAGCGCGTGCTAGTTGCTTGCCAAGATCAGGCTCAAGCTGAGCGAATAGATGAATACCTTTGGCAACTTGACACCACCAATTTTGTACCACACAATTTAGCTGGTGAAGGTATGAAAGGAGGATCCCCTATTGAAATCTGCTGGCCAGAAAAACGCAGCAGTGGTTCTCGCCAGTTGCTGATTAATTTGCAAGAGCAATTTCCCGAATTTGCTGGTGTTTATCGTGATATTATCGATTTTGTGCCAGTTGATGAACAGCTAAAGCCACTTGCAAGGGCAAGGTATAAGTTATATAAAGAGGCTGGATTTAATCTTAAAACTATTCCAATCACTTGCGAATAAATAGGGCGAAGATCTTACTGATTTTCTTAATGGTTTTTTCTAAACATCACAAATAAAAAAATCAACATGCTAACTGACTTTTTACGACCAAATTGACGCATTATTCGAAAACTTAAAACAGCGCTAACCATTTTTTTATCAATAAATAGAAACAATAAATTAAAAACAACTTATAAAAAAAGGTTTTTAATATCAAAATCTTGTTTGTCTTTTTTCCAACAAGTTTTATAGTATGTTGGCTTTTAGTTTACTACCGTATAGGTGGTTTAGAAAGTTACAAGATTATTAGATAAAAATTCGCAATCCATCTCGGATGTTGCTACAGATGCTATTTATTCCACCAAAAAGTTAAAACGATCAAAATACAATCGATTATTTTGATTGAATAATCTCTACCATTCCAAGGCCGAACCGTTCAGTTATTTACATTTCCTTACTAAAAATCCGCAAAAAAACTAGCCAAGCACTTTTTTGTGGCTATAATTTAATTAATCAGTTTATTTAATAAGTGATCTAGTTAAAAATATCAAATAAATCAAGAAAATACTTGACAAAGGAGAAGTAATGCATTATCATTTTAAACACCAAACACTGGCAAACCTATGTCTTAAACTTATCAAATGAACCTATTAGACAAGTTTTAAAATTCGCCTCGTTTACATTCTCAACGTTATTTCCAAAATTATCATCAAAAATATTTCCAAAATTTTCATTATTGCTGGCACTGTTGTTGCTATTGCCGTATTCATTACGATTACCGGCATTAACCTATAAAAATGGTCGAGGGGATAATCGTAGTGATGCCATAATATTGCCATCGGAACCACCGGTAGCCATCAGCTTCGCAAGGCCGAATAAGGATTGGGGCACAGATGAATACGCCGGTCCTGCTGACATATGGAACCCAAATGGAGGATTTCTCATCACTCAATCAGATCCCACATCATACGCTCTTAATTTCCCAACCACGGGTGCTGATGGATTATATTTTGATTTAGAAATAGAGGGGGTTGATCCAGATCAATTGACATGGGAGCCAGTCACACATGAGGGAATAACTGTTACCGTAAAAAGGACAAGATCAAACGATAGATGGTTTCGTGGCATGGTAACGCGTGTTTCTCTGAAGGGGCCAGAGGCTAGAGCTCAATGGTACAATCCTCATCCAAGTCGGATCTCTGTGCCAAGGTTACCGCAGACATTCGAATTAGTGGGGAGAGATAGTGGCGGTAATGAGATAGTAAAATATGGATTTGTATTACAAAAGTGGTTCGTTCACCGTGGAGATAAAGGGGATTACTCTTTTTACCAAGCAGATTGGTGTAATGGTTTAGGGTATCGTATGCCACAGGTAAAGGACCTGACTAATGCGGTATGCTTGGGTTTGAACTCAGGCCGACAATGTGAAGGAGCCGTCGGCGCTACGCCATCATCAACAGGTAATCATTACCAGCGTCGAATTGGGGGAGGATTCTTCGCAGAATGGGGGTTGCTGGCTAATTACGTTGGTGCAAGCTTTAACAGCTTCGGAAACTACTGGACAGGTGAAGCTTCATTCGGTGTAAACTCAATTAACGGCGCCGTGCGTAGTACTTATCCAAGTTTCGTCTCGAGTGGAATTTGTATAGTTCCTTAGCATTTAGGACTTAATCCTTGAGGCGTAGGTGAATTTGAGGATAACGAATTAAAAAAAGCGCCTTCTGCGTAAGCAGGGGGCAGAGCCGACAAAGAAGTACCTCGCAAAGGTAAATCCAATAAACCCCACTTATTTCAGCAACAAAACGTCAGGAATTAGATTGATTTTATTATTTTTTTATTTTAATTATTTTTTACAAAAACAACGCCTCCACAATTCGCTCTAAAAACCACCATTAAGCAAATTGGTTATAAGATAGCAGTAGGAACAAACCCTATTGTGCGTTAAAATAGCTTCTATTATTACAATGAATGACCAAGGAAATCGCATGACAGTCGAAATGACAACACTCGATAAAATCAAAAAACAAATTGCCGAAAACCCGATTATTTTATATATGAAAGGGTCGCCAAAATTACCAAGTTGTGGTTTTTCGGCTCAAGCGGTACAGGTTTTATCGCAATGTGGTGAGCCGTTTGCTTATGTTGATATTTTGCAAAATCCTGATATTCGTGCTGAATTGCCTAAATTTGCAAATTGGCCTACGTTTCCACAATTATGGGTGGAAGGCGAATTAGTAGGTGGCTGTGATATTATGTTAGAAATGTTTCAAGCTGGTGAACTGCAAACGCTTATTAAGCAAACTGCCGAAAAGCATAAGTCTTAATTAAACGATGAATTAAGCGCGCAAGTTGAGCGCGCTTTTTTATGGTAGTTATATAACGAGTAAATTAATTTTCAATTGTTTTTGTATGTTTATTCGTTTTTAGTTTATTGAATATTGTTATCGTATTGTTGTGTTTCTGTTTCACTATTCATAGGCGCTAAAGGCCACCCCCCAAGCGATTTAAGTCGATTAACAATTTTACAAAAGAGTATGGCGGTTTTTTGTGTATCATATAGTGCACTGTGGGCTTGTTTGTGATCGAATGTAATTTGTGCCACTTGACAGGCTTTTGCTAGCACTGTTTGCCCAAAAACCAGACCACTGAGCGATGCTGTATCAAAGGTGGCAAAAGGATGGAAAGGGTTACGCTTGATGCCTGAGCGTTCAGCCGCTGCCATTAAAAAACTATGATCAAAGTGCGCATTATGTGCAACTATCACTGCGCGCGTGCAGTCGCTGGCTTTTATGCCTGATCTAACCATTTTGAAAATTTCGTCTAAGGCGTGCTTTTCGTCCACGGCAGCGCGCAGTGGATTATCAGGGTCAATACCGTTAAAAGCAAGTGCGGTGGGTTCTAAAATTGCATCATTAAACGGATTGACATTAAATTGTAAGGATTGATCAGGTTCTAACCAGCCATCAGGCGTCATTTTTAAGGTGATAGCGGCGATTTCTAAAATAGCGTTGAGTTTTGGATCGAATCCTGATGTTTCAATATCAATTACAACCGGATAAAATCCACGAAAGCGTTCACATAATTTGGCGTTTGGCACGTTAATTTATCTTATCTATCAAAAAAGGGCTATTATGCCAGCTTTTAAGCGGTTCGCCTAGCATTGGTGTTGAGAGTTTGCATTCCATGCGTTTATTTTTATTAGGTGTCATTCTAGCAAGCTTTGCGCCAATCACATTTAAGCTACATTAAAGCGAACGATTAGATGCCATTATTGATTAAAATGATTATAATTATCAATCATCATTAAACAATATTAAAACAGAGTAATCAATGCAAAACTTTGAGTTAGAAAAGATTATTAACAACGAACTGCAAATTACCCGCTATCGTGATTATGCACCAAATGGATTGCAAGTGCAGGGGCGTGCGCATATCAATAAAATTGTGACAGGCGTTACCGCTTGCCAGTTATTGTTAGATAAAGCGGTCGAACTGCAAGCCGATGCGGTGCTTGTACATCATGGCTATTTTTGGAAGAACGAAGTACAAACCATCACCGGCATTAAATACCAACGGCTAAAAACGCTATTAACTAACGATATTAATTTATATGGTTATCACTTGCCATTAGATGGTCATCCCATTTTTGGCAATAATATCGAACTGGCTAATTTGTTAGGTATTTCGGTCGATAAACGCAACGATATCACCGATCTGCTTTTTACTGGTACATTACGCTCGCCACTGACTGCTTTGCAATTTAAACTTCAGCTTGAACAAGTGTTACACAATAACAAACGGCAAGTACTATTTTGTGGTGATAATGCGCCTGAAATGATTAATCATATTGCGTGGTGTAGTGGCGGTGGGCAAGATTATATTGAACAAGCGGCACAAATGGGCGCAGATGCATTTTTTACGGGTGAAGTGTCGGAACGTACTATCCACCTTGCACGCGAATATGGCATTAATTTTTATGCCGCTGGGCATCATGCCACCGAGCGTTATGGTATTAGAAAATTGGGCGAATGGTTAGCGAGTTGTTATGGTATTGAGGTTATTTTTGTTGATATTGATAATCCTGCATAACAAAAGTTGAATTTACCTTAGAAATATCGCATACTTATTCGCAGATTTTTTATTCTTTACCTAATGTTATAAACCGATTATATGAGAGGTCATTTTATGTTTACAGGAAGTCTGGTCGCACTTGTTACTCCCATGGATACGAAAGGAAACGTTGACCACGTAAGCTTAAAAAAATTGGTCGAATATCATATTGCCAATGGAACATCGGGTATCGTTTCGGTGGGAACAACGGGCGAATCGGCTACGCTTGATCACCATGAGCATATTGATGTGATTAAACGAACTATCGACTATGCCGATGGACGTATTGCCATTATTGCCGGCACTGGTGCAAACGCAACAAAAGAGGCCATTGAATTAACCAGCCGAGTTGAACATATCGGTGTTGCAGGTTGTTTAACGGTTGCTCCTTATTATAACAAACCAACTCAAGAAGGTATTTATCAACACTTTAAAGCCATTGCCGAAAGCACTGCGCTACCGCAGATTTTATATAACGTGCCGGGGCGCACTAGTAGTGATATTAAACCCGAAACCGTGGGTCGTTTAGCTAAAATCAAAAATATTGTCGCTCTAAAAGATGCAACTGGCGACCTTTCAAGAGTTTACCCAACGCGCAAACTGGTTGGTTCTGATTTTAAATTATTGAGTGGCGATGATTCAACCTTTTTAGACTTTATGATTTTAGGGGGTGATGGTGTAATTTCGGTGACAGCTAATGTTGCGGCTAAAGCCGTTGCTACTGTGTGTCAGCTTGCTGCTAATAACCAAATTCAAGAAGCCCGCACCTTAAACGACACTTTAATGGCTTTACACCATAATTTATTTATCGAACCCAACCCAACGCCAGCCAAATGGGCGTGCGCAAGATTAGGTTTAATGCAAAGCGCAACTATTCGATTGCCATTGGTTGAGCTAAGTACCTCGTCGATTCCTGCCGTTGAGCAAGCATTAAAAGAGGCAAATTTACTGTAATTATTTTTTATAACCTTTAATTAAAAAGCAGATATCTATGTTAAATAATACATTGAATAAAACATTGAACAAAACCATATTTAAAAGCAATGTTATTAAAAAAACGGCTGTTTTAACCGTTTTGGCTTCTTTATTTCTTGTCGGTTGTGGTAGCGATCAAAATTTTAAGCGCGAAGTCGAAGGTAATGAAGATTACCTTAAATCACCCACTTTAAAACCGTTAGTCATTCCTAAAGGCGTTAAGGTGCCGGCTGAAAGTGGTGACTTTTATATTGATAAATCCGAATTTCATGGTGATTTAGGCAAACAGCTAGATATTAGGCCGCCAAGTTTACCAATTCCAACTATTCAAGACGCATTTGCGATTTATAACAATGGTGCGGTCACTTTTAATGTGCCATTAAGTAGCCATGTGTGGGAGCGAATCCCTGATAGCTTAAGCAAGAAAAATATCTCTATTGTTAACCGTGACAATAATTCTATTAAAACAGGTAATGCCTTTATGCCACGTGCTGACGAAGATCAAGCAGTTCAAGCTACTTATTCAATTAAGCGACAATTATTAGGCGATACCGAAACTATCGCCATTTCAATAACTTCGTTAAATCGTGGTTCTGATGATTTGATGTCGCAACCGATCGAAGTCCAACGTTATGTTGTTGGTTTGTTTAATGACATAATGGATGATGTTGCGCCTGATTCAGTGCGAGTTGTGCCACCAAAAGCACAAAACAATGATGCTGAAAAAGACAATGAAAGTAAGAAACCTGCAACAGCCGTGAGCGGTACAAATCAAGAATAAGTTTGGAATTTAAGGAGCGCAGAGCTCCTTAATTATTTATTGGCAATTGATATTAAGGTTATAAACATGAAAAAGTTGGCTGAGCTTTATCGTGGTAAAGCAAAAACGGTATATACCACCGAAAATCCCGATTTATTAATTCTTGAGTTTCGCAATGATACCTCGGCATTTGATGGTTTACGCATTGAGCAGTTAGATCGTAAAGGCATGGTGAATAATAAATTTAACTATTTTATTATGACTAAATTGCACGAAGCGGGTATTCCAACTCAGGTTGAAGCCTTATTATCTGACAATGAAGTGCTTGTCAAAAAGCTGCAAATGATTCCTGTTGAATGCGTAGTGCGCAATCGCGCAGCGGGATCTTTAGTTAAACGTCTAGGGGTTGAAGAAGGTCAAGTCTTAAATCCTCCTACGTTTGAATTATTTCTAAAAAATGATGCATTGCACGATCCAATGGTTAACGATTCGCACTGTAAAGCTTTTGGTTGGGCTAGCGATGATCAACTAGCCAAAATGAAAGAACTCAGCTTTAAAATCAATGCCATTTTGACGGATCTATTTGATAAAGCAGGGCTGATATTAGTCGATTACAAACTCGAATTTGGTTTATTTAAAGGTGAAATCACTTTAGGCGACGAGTTTTCGCCTGATGGTTGTCGCCTGTGGGAAAAGTCCACACTTAAAAAAATGGATAAAGATCGCTTTCGCCAAGGTTTAGGTGGTGTGATTGAAGCTTATGAAGAAGTGGCAAAACGCATTGGTGTTTGTTTGTAATGTTTGCGCAGTTTGATATCTCTTTTTTCCTTCTTTTGGGGTTAGCAGCACTGTGTTATTTAACCCATAATAACACAGTGACATTTGCCGTATTGTTATTGTTGCTGTTTAAATTAACGCCACTTGACACTTATTTCCCGTTTTTAAATAAATATGGCTTAACTATCGGCATTGTTATTTTAACTGCCGCGATGATGGTGCCGTTGGCGGATGGGTCGTTAAAATTTAGTGATATAGTCAAATCGTTTACCACTTGGCAATCTATATTGGCTATTTTTGTAGGTATTTTAGTCTCGTGGCTTGGCACGCGTGGTATATCGCTCATTGGTGCACATCCTACCATTATTAATGGCTTAATTATTGGCACGCTCATTGGTGTTGCATTTTTCAAAGGCATTCCAGTTGGTCCTCTGATTGCTGCAGGTATATTATCGCTATTAATTGGAAAAAGTTAGTTTATGCAAAATCCCAACAGCAACCGAATGCTATTTGTGTTACAGGGTGAAAGTGCGCAATTATTTGAACAATTGCGCTCCATCCTTGAGCAGAATGTTGGCGATTGGGTAACTGTTACGTATCAGCCTGACTATTTGCCTTGTTCGTTAATTACCAATGCACTCAAGCCCCATCAAACCAAACAATTATTGGGCCAGCAGTATCGGCATGCTATTTTTGATGCAACAGCAGGATTTAATCTTGATGCTTTTGCTATGTTGGTTGGCGCGCTAGTTAAAGGTAGTGTATTGGTTTTGTTATTGCCGGATCTGTCTACTTGGTATGATCAAGATAGCTTGCGCTGGAACGAAAGTCAAAACCCGATTACTGTGCCTAATTTTGTTGCACATTTAACGGAAACTTTGGCTGAATTTGGTGTATCCATTAATTCAATATCTTTGCCAAAAAACGCTATATCCGCCATACCTTCTTTGCAAGTGATGACCGATGACACTCGGGACTTAGCCGAACAGCAAGCCACGTTAAAACAGTTATTAAACAGCAGTAAGCCCATAAATGTATTAGTTGCTAAACGGGGACGGGGTAAATCGGCACTAGCTGGGCGGTTTAGTCATTATCAACGTTGTATTGTGACTGCGCCCAATAAATCAGCATTGACGACTTTTTTTACTTTTGCTAAGCCCGATACGCCATTTTTTGCACCTGATGAATTAATTGCGCAGTCAAAGATTGATGTTGCTGATTATTTAATTATCGACGAAGCAGCCATGATTCCGTTACCTATGCTCGAAAAACTGCTACAACTGGCCATTGCCAATAACTGTCGGGTATTGCTGACCACCACCGTTGACGGATATGAAGGTACTGGACAGGGCTTTTTGTTGAAATTACTATCAGGTAAAGCATGCCAATATTTTCATCTACACACACCCATTCGTTGGCAGGCAGATGATATGCTAGAGCAATTTAGCGATCGGCTATTACTTAATGGTTTATTAACGCCGGACGATAACCCTGTTACAGGCCTATCATCAACCCAATATTCAATGGTTGAACAAAATGATGTTGATTCCTTAAGGTCGATCTTTTATCTATTAAAAATTGCTCACTATCAAACCACATTAATCGATTTAAGGCGTTTGTTTGATGCGCAAAACTTGTCGGTTTGGCAGGCAACAATAGATAATAAACAAATTGCGGCAGCTCTTACAATTACCGAGGGAAACTTGCCCGATAATCTAATAACCCAAGTGTGGCAAGGAACACGCCGTCCTAAAGGCAATTTAGTGGCGCAATCGCTTGTTGCTCATGCCGGCGAACGGTTAGCGGCTAAGTTGCGCTCAGTTCGCATTAACCGTATTGCGGTTATGAGTGCTTATCGACGGAAACATATTGCAAAACAACTGGTGCAGACGATTTGTGATCATGCCAAAGTACAAAATAACGATTTTGTGTCAGTCAGTTTTTCTTATAGCCCGTCTAATTATCAATTTTGGGCTGCTTGTGGTTTTGTTTTGGTTCATGTTAGTAGCCATAAACAGGCAAGTAGTTGCAGTTATTCGGTTATGGCGCTTAAACCAATCACCCGATCTGGGGATCTGTTAACCTATAAATTAAAACAAAAATTACAGCGTAACGCCTATTGGTTAAAGGATATCATTGATTTACCGTTTAACGATATGATTATCAGCGATGGCGGTTGGCTATCATCATCAGATTTAGATGTAAATGATTTAGATGAACTTACTGGATTTGCTCACTATCATCGGCCATTCGAAGCCAGTTATGCTGCATTATGTCGATTAAACAGGTATATACAAATACGCCAACAATCATCTCAAGTATCCTCTTTTCCTGTTTTATCCGCACTGTTAAAAAGCAAAAATAATCAGGCTTTGGTTATTGATTCATGCCAACTTGCAGGTAAAAAAGCATTAATGCAAGCTATTAAACATGAAGTTAAAACGTGGTTAGCAAAGCAAGCTAGTAATGCAATATTTTCCGAAATAGTCAGTAAAGATAACTGATCACCATTGCAGGTTATCAAGCGGTATGTTTACAATAGTCAGCATGTTTTGACTGAATTTGTTTTAACTCAATTCGTTTTAATTTAAAAGGAACTGAATGTGATGCATAATAAATTAGAAAATCAGATGCAACATCGCTATTCGCAAAATCAAACATACAACCAATCAAGCAACCACAATCCAAAACGTCAACCCACAACAGGAATTGAATACTTTTTTAAAGGTTGGTCGTTGGCGTTTAGTCCAGGGATTAAGCGATTTGTTTTTTTACCATTAATTGCTAATATTGTAGTTATGTCGGCACTATTTTATTGGTTTTTTACCGCTATATCGGGTATGGTCGATTGGGGGGTATCGTATATGCCAAGTTGGCTGCACTGGCTAGGATATATCATTGCTTTTATGGTTATTTTAATGTTGACTGTTTTGTTTTGTTATTTTTTTAGTACGGTAACCAATATCATTGCCGCCCCCTTTAATGGCTTATTAGCCGAACAAGTTGAAGCAAAGTTAACGGGCATTCCCGCAGAAGATCTGTCATGGATTAGCATCATTAAAGATCTTCCTCGAATTTTTGGTCGCGAATTTCAAAAATTGATTAATTATTTATTATGGGCCATTCCTATACTGTTGACCTATTTTATTCCTGTTATTGGGCAATCGGTAACGCCTGTGATTTGGTTTTTATTTACGGCTTGGCAAATTAATATCCAATATGCCGATTATGCTTTTGATAACCACAAAATCACCTTTCAACGTATGCGTGAATTACTTAAACAAGATAAAGCCGATAATTTAATTTTTGGCATATTGGTTAGTTTTTTTACCATGATACCCTTGTTTAACTTAATTATTATGCCTATTGCCGTGTGTGGCGCAACGGCAATGTGGGTTGACCGCTACCGTCATCAAGCACTATTTGACAGCGGTAGCCAAGATTTTCGTTAAGGTGAGTGCTACTTTTTTTTCGTTGAATTTGTTGATGGCCAATCATCGTCGTCGTCATCTTGATAAGGGATAGGTTTTATCCCTTTCTTTTTTTCAAGATACGATTTATAACTCAATCGATTCAGTGCTTTAATGGTATTAATAAAAATACCAATTAAAATAACAACAATTATCCACCAATAATCTTTGAGCCACTCCATCGTATTCCCCTTTAAGTTAAAATCGGAATAATCCAATTATAGCAATCATCCATGCCAATAACGCAATGCTAACAATGCTATACTAACAGCAGTTTCTCTAAAATGCGGTGATAAATTGCGGTTAAGGTAATAATATCTTGGCAATTGGCATTTTCGTTCACTTTATGGATGGTTTTATTAAGTACCCCAAGCTCGATCACTTGGCATCCCATTTTTGCAATAAAGCGTCCGTCAGATGTGCCGCCACTGGTGGATAGTTTGGTATCAATGTCGGTAAATTCCTTAATAGCGCTAGCAGCAGCGTTGGTTAAATCGCCTTGTGGTGTTAAAAATGGATGGCCTGATAACCGCCAAGTTAAGGTGTAGTTTACGTTATATTTTTGTAAAATCTGCTCAACGCGTGTTTTAATATCTGCGTCTGTCAATTCGCTACTATAACGGAAGTTAAATTGTACGCGAAGCTCACCCGGCACGACGTTTTCAGCTCCTGTGCCGCCATTAATATTGGCTATTTGCATTGTTGTTTGTGGGAAGTATTGATTGCCTTCATCCCAAACGGTGCTAACCAGTTCATTTAACGCAGGTGCAAAACGATGCACAGGGTTATCAGCAAGATGAGGGTAAGCCACATGACCTTGAATGCCATGCACAACTAAATTGGCAGTTAGTGAACCGCGGCGTCCATTTTTAATCTGGTCGCCAAGTACCACATCGCTTGATGGTTCGCCCACAATGCAATAATCAACACGCTCTTGGCGTTTGATAAGCAAATCAACCACCTTAACCGTGCCATCGCTTGCATCGGCTTCTTCATCTGATGTGATTAAAAAGGCGACGCGCCCAGTGTGATTAGGATGTTGTTTAACAAAATCCTCTGCCGCACAAACCATGGCAGCAACGCCACTTTTCATATCCGATGCACCACGACCATAAAGTATGCCATTTTCATCAATCGTTGGTGAAAATGGCGGATAAAGCCATTTGCTTTCATCACCTGCTGGTACGACATCAGTATGGCCAGCAAACATCAAAGTTTTGCCGGTAGCATCGCCATGATAGGCCCATAAGTTCTTGGTTTGCCCAATATTGACTTCTTCAATAATAAAACCGAGTGGTTTTAATCGCTCAATAATTATTTTTTGACAATTTTTATCGTCAGGACTTATCGATTTCTCAGCAATGAGCGCTTTGGTTAGCGCAATAACAGGTTCAGTCATAATGGTCTCGATTTTATTTAGATTGTGAAATAAATTGGGAATAAAGTTCGTCTGAATAACCTAACAAAGCACGCTTACCATCAATAAGTAAAGGACGTTTTAAAATGGAAGGATTGGCTAACATGATCTGTTTTGCTGCTTGCTCATTATCAACCCGTGCACGGACAGCCTCATCTAACTTACGCCATGTGGTACCGCGAGTATTAAGCAAACTTTGCCAATCTACCAATTTTAAAAAAGTATCTAAAACATCTGCCGACAGACCATGGGTTTTATAATTATAAAATTGATAAGCTATATGATGATCATCAAGCCAAGTAAAGGCTTTTTTCATCGTATTGCAGTTTTTTATACCGTAGATGATGTACATAATCAGTGATCCAAATCTAAAAAAGAGAGGGAGATTATAACAGTTATCAGTATACGCCAGCAAATCGTAGGATTCATCTAAATAAAATCTTTTTTGTAGTTGGTTTGATGCGTTTGTGTTTCCTCAAAAGAAACAAAACAAAAAATAAAAAACAATCAATAACTGGCTGAAAAAAGTTTTTTTGAAAACAAAAATCCTATTTGTCTTGTGAAAACAAGCTTTATAGTATATCAGCTTCTAGTTTACCTTCGTATAAGCGATTTAAACGAAACGGTATAGAATCCTGAATATTTTTTACAAGTTTATCTCCGTATAGACGATTTAAACAATCCTTTATTCTAACATCTATCAATAAAGTAACGCATAATACGATTATCGGTTGTTAGTTCAGGATGAAAGGCACAAACTAAGATGTTATTTTGCTGTGCCATAATACAGTGCTGATCGACAAATGCCAGTTGCTCAATGCCTTTTCCTGCTTTGGCAATATAAGGTGCGCGAATAAATATAGCAGGGATTTGGTCACCAATCGTTGGTATCTCTAAAGTGGTCTCAAAGCTGTTAATTTGCCGTCCAAAACCGTTGCGTTCAACACAAATATCCATTAAGCCCAACAATTCGACCTCGTTATGAGTTGTGCTGTTACCGCAAAGCACCAGTCCCGCGCAAGTACCCAAAATGCCTTTTCCTTGTTTGGCAAATTGTTTTATCGGTTCGACAAGTCCATTTTGTTTAATTAAACGGCTAATGGTTGTCGATTCGCCTCCGGGGATGATTAAACCATTTAGTTTAGTTAATTGTTCGGGTTTTTGCACTAAAGTCGCTTGTACATTGTCGATACTTTTTAGCATAGTGATATGTTCACTCACCGCACCTTGTAAGTTGAGTACGCCAATATTTTTAATATGACTTTGTTTGGATGCTTTTATCATTACCAGCCTCGATCTTGCATTCTTTCTGATTGAGCCAGCGTGCTAATTTCAATGCCTTTCATTGCTTCGCCTAAGCCCTTTGAAAGCTGCGCTAAACGTGGATAATCATTAAAATAAGTGGTAGCCTGTACGATGGCTTTCGCAAATTTTTCTGGGTTTTGGGATTTAAAAATACCCGATCCAACAAACACACCATCGGCACCAAGTTGCATCATTAATGCTGCATCGGCAGGAGTAGCCACGCCACCGGCAGCAAAGTTAACTACGGGTAATTTTCCTAACTGTTTGATTTGTAAAACCAGTTCATATGGTGCGCCAATTGCTTTGGCAAATGCCATTAATTCATCTTTTGATTTGCTTGTTACCAGGCGGATTTGTTCGTTTACTTTACGTATATGGCGCACTGCTTCAACAATGTTGCCGGTACCGGGTTCACCTTTGGTGCGTAGCATTGATGCTCCTTCGCCAATTCGACGTAATGCTTCGCCCAAATCACGACAACCACATACAAAAGGTACGGTAAATTCATCCTTAAGTAAGTGATATTGTTCATCAGCCGGAGTTAATACCTCGCTTTCATCAATATAATCAACGCCCATTGATTCTAAAATACGGGCTTCAACAACGTGCCCAATGCGTGCTTTGGCCATCACCGGTATGGTAACAGCATTCATGACTTGTTCAACAATAGTTGGGTCAGCCATTCGGGCAACCCCACCAGCGGCACGAATATCTGAAGGAACTCGCTCTAAAGCCATTACTGCAACCGCACCGGCTTGCTCGGCAATTTTTGCTTGCTCTGCATTAACAACGTCCATAATGACGCCACCTTTTTGCATTTTTGCCATGCCACGTTTAACTGTTTGTGTGCCTATGACTTGGTTCATTTTTTGCTCCTGATTAAATCAATAATGATAATATTGTTAAATTTGCAATATTATTCAAAAATAAAGCTCAGCAAAAAACAGCCAATTGGACTATAATTAAACCATCCAATTTTTGGAACGAATTTGTCGTAGCAAAATGCTTAAAGCGACCAACACATTAAAGTAAAATAACCATGTGGAATAGACAAACACTAGTACAATTTACCGGATCACTTTTTAAAAAAGTCACGCAACTTATCGAGCACTATATTGAGCAGGGCGTATTGATTGCGGGAGAGAGGTTACCTTCAGAACGCGAACTAGCAAAAAAATTGGGTATCAATCGCTCAACGGTTGTGCATGCGTTAGAGCTGTTAACTGAACGTGGTGTGCTGATCCGGCGACAAGGAAGTGGTACTTATGTCAATCATCAAAAGTGGGGCGTTCAAGCGTATTCATCAATTAATTGGCGGTTACCTGCGCATTTTTATCAAAATAAACAATCGTTTTATCAACAAAAAGTAGCGCAAGTTCGAGCGCAGCAACCATACATTTGCGATCTAGCTAATGGCGATTTGCCAACCAATTTGATTCCTAAACTACAGCTACCAAATACTTCGTTAAATGAACTGATTATGCACGAAAAGAACAGCGATACACTACAATTAGGTTTGCCATCGCTTAAAATCCAAATTGCGCTTTATATGCAAGCGCAGTTTTCCATGCAAGTTGATATTAATGAAATTTTAATTACATCGGGCACACAGCAATCGTTATTTCTCATTACGCAGGGGTTACTTAAACCTGGTGATGCGGTTGGAATTGAGTCTCCCTCTTATTTTTACTCATTGCCTTTGTTTCAAGCGGCGGGCTTACGTTTGTACGGTATTGCGTGCGATAATGAGGGGATTATGCTTGAAAGTTTATCCAACTGCGTGCAGCAACATCAAATTAAGTGGTTGTTTTTGAATCCCATTTTTCAAAATCCGAGCGGTTTTGTTATGAGCGACAAGCGAAAACAAACGATACTGGCATTTTGCCGTTCACAAAGTATTGGAATTGTTGAAGATGATGCTTACAGTAGTTTAGCATTTCAACCTGATTTGGCGGTATCGCCCATTAAGAAATGGGATCAGCATAATCAAGTTATCTATTTAGGATCGCTATCAAAATATATTGGACGAAATATTCGTGTTGGGTGGATGATCGCTCCGCGTAGCATCATCGAAAATCTGGCCAAAATTCGGCAACATATTGATTCTGGTCTAAGTATATTGCCACAATTATTAGCCCAAGAATATTTGCAACATCATCATTTAGTCCATCAACAACAATTACGGCAAGCACTGCAAATCAAAGCCGAGCAATTAATGCAATGGTTAGATAGCTATTTTTGTGGTGATATTACATACCAAGCACCATTAGGGGGCTTTCATTTATATGCTCATTTACCGGTGAGCACGGTAGCGCAAGAATTAGCGCTACTTAATCAACTGTTATTAAATGGTGTGATTGTGTCACAAGGTGCCGATTTTGGCGATAGCCTTGGGACAACAAGATTTAGCTTTGGTCATTTTGTACCGCCATTGGTTAGGTAACAAACAAATTGTCACAAAAATAAACCACTAGCTTCTTATTTTATCGGATAGCATTTTTGTAGCTGCTAGCAAATATTGAACAAATTCGTTTATTCTTTCGTTTGGCATTTGAAATCGAACCCCCGATGTACTAATTGCGGCAATGACTTTGCCATTCTTATCATAAACGGGCGCAGCTAAACAGGTTACTTCGTCAAAGTCTTCAGCATTATCAAATGCCCAACCTTGTTCACGTATCTTTTTCAACTCATTTTTGTACGCAGTTTTTGTGGTGATAGTGTTTTGCGTTTTTATGGGTAAGTTTTCGTTTGGGAACAAGTCATCAACTCGTTGCTCGGGTTCCCATGCTAAAAGTGTTTTACCCAGTGCAGAGCTGTGTAAGGAAAGCTTACGGCCTAACCAGCTTTTAACTTGAATAGCGCTTGGGCTTTCGACTTTAGCCAAATAAATAGCAGAATTGCCATCTAATACACCTAAATGACACGCAAGTTGTGTTTTATCGCGCAAAAACAAAAGCGGTTCAGTTGCCAAATCTTTAATATTAAATTGTTTAATGGCATTATTACCAAATTCATAAAAGACAAGGCCCAAAAAATACTTACCCTCGTTTTGCCGTAATAAGCCATTAGTAACCAAGCTGGCAAGTAATGCTGATGTTGAACTTTGAGGTAACGATAATCCTTGATAGATTTGGGTATAAGTGGCGCCATCGTGTTTTGCAATAAAGTGAAATATTCGGGTTGCTTTATCGATGGCAGGCGCTTGCGTTGTTATTTCTGTTGTCACAAATTAAACTCATGTATTGAAGTTGTTGTAAGTATAAATATTTTTTTTAGTTTCAACAATAGCCGTTCTTTCTTGATGATTCTGCCTAATATTTGATCGCCGTCACATTTTTAATAAATAGTGAGCTATTTCCCCCTAATTAAGTTGAGTTGATTTATCAACAACATTATATTGAAATTAATTTCAATATAATGTTGTTAATTTAATTAGGAGTTATTATGAGTAATTCAAATCCATACTTTGGTGCTATCTGTCCTGCAATTACCCCGTTTAACCGTCAAAATAAAATCGATTTTGGTGCGATGGAACAGCACTACAAAATGTTAACTGATTCAAAAATTAATGGAATTTTGGTTATGGGCACTATTGGTGAGTTTGTCACCATGACCATACAAGAGCGGTTAGAAATCATTAAGCAAGCTCATCAATTTACTGATTTACCTTTAATTGTTAACGTATCAACCACCGTTGTTGACGATATGGTAAAGCTTGCTGATGCAGCATTTGATGCTGGCTATGGCGCCGTAATGGCATTACCACATTTCTATTTTGCACAAACACCGAATCAATTATATGAATATTACAAATATTTAGATTCAAAATTTGTAGGTAACTGGTTTATATATAATTTTCCTGCTAGAACTGGGTGCGATGTTGATTCACAACTAGTCACTCGATTAATATCTGACTTTCCAAAATTTATTGGTATTAAAGATACCGTTGATTGTGCATCTCACACTCGATCAATCATTTTGGCCTCACAAAAAATTCGCAAAGACTTCTCTGTATTTTCTGGTTTTGATGAGTATTTCGTGCCGAATTTAATGAATGGTGGTGCAGGCGTTTTATCGGGTCTTAACAATGTTGTTCCTGAAATTTTTGCCAGTGTAATGGCAGCCTTTAAGTAAAACGATTTTAATGAATTGACTCGATTACATAAAGAAATCAGCCGATTGTCTAATATTTACAGCATTGGCGATGATTTTGTAACAACCATTAAAGTTGCGGTAGAACAAAAACAACATTATTTAGAACCAAGATCGCGGAATTTTGGTGGAACATTAAGTGGTGAACAAATTGAAAAAATAAAAAAACTTTTTAACTGTCAATAAAAGGGCTTATTTATGAAAATCAAAAAGTTTATCGATAAAGTGCCTGGTGGCATGATGCTGGTACCTCTTTTTTTAGGTGCGCTTTTGCATACTTTTGCACCTGGAACTGCTAAATACTTTGGTTCTTTTACTAACGGTATTATAAATGGTGTGGTGCCTATTTTGGCGGTTTGGCTATTTTGCATGGGCGCTTCAATTAAAGTGAGCGCAACTGGTACAGTACTGAAAAAATCAGGCACATTAGTTGCCACTAAATTAGCGGTAGCATGGGCATGCGCTTTTATTTTTACACAAATACTGCCTGATGATGGCCTAGTTAAAACGGGATTTTTTGCGGGCTTATCGGTTTTAGCCATCGTGGCGTCGCTCGATATGACCAATGCCGGATTGTATGCCTCTTTAATGCAAGAATATGGCACTAAAGAAGAAGCTGGTGCATCAGTATTAATTTCCATGGAGTCAGGGCCTTTAATGACTATGGTTATTTTAGGTTCTGCTGGTTTGGCATCCTTTCAACCAGAGCATTTAATGGGTGTCTTAATGCCATTTATTGTTGGGTTTATTTTAGGCAACTTAGATGAAGAATTAAGAAGCTTATTTAGTGTTGGCACAAAAACACTCATCCCTTTTTTTGCTTTTGCTTTAGGTAACACAATTGATTTGACCGTTATTTTTAAAACAGGATTCTTAGGCGTATTTTTGGCTGTTTTTGTTATTGTTGTTTCAGGTATACCGCTTATATTGGCTGATATATTTGTAGGTGGCGGTCGAGGCGTTGCAGGAATTGCTGCATCAGGTACTGCCGGCGCTGCTGTGGCAACCCCTTTTTTAGTAGCTGAAGTTGCCCCAACTTTTGCCGAAGCGGCACCTGCCGCAACCGCACTTGTTGCAGCATCGGTGGTAATTACCTCGATTGTTGTTCCAATCATCACCTCTTTATTTAGCAAGTATATTGCAAAAAATATTCAAATTAAGGAGTAATAGTATGACTTATCGTATGATATTAAATGAGACCTCGTACTTTGGTGCCGGATCAATTAGCCATTTGATTGATGAAGTAAAAAAACGCCATTTTAAAAAGGCACTTATCGTTACAGATAAAGATCTTATTAAATTTAAAATCGCTACTAAAGTTACCGATTTATTAGATAAATTTGGGCTTAATTATGATGTTTTTGACGAAGTAATTCCAAACCCAACTATTGGTATTGTTAAAAATGGGGTAGAAAGGTTTAAAAAGTCAGAGGCTGATTATCTAATTGCTATCGGTGGCGGTTCGCCACAAGATACGGCTAAAGCGATTGGTATTATCATTAATAATCCGCAGCATGCTGATGTGCGTAGCTTAGAAGGGACAGTTAATACGCAAAAAGCGGCTGTGCCAATTATTGCGATTCCAACCACAGCTGGAACAGCAGCCGAAGTCACCATTAACTATGTTATTACCGATGAACAAAACAAACGTAAGTTTGTGTGTGTCGATCCACATGATATTCCTGTTGTTGCTATTGTTGATAGCGAAATGATGGCTTCGATGCCCGCTAGTTTAAAAGCAGCAACGGGGATTGATGCATTAACGCATGCTATCGAAGGTTTTATCACCAAAGGTGCATGGGAGCTATCAGACATGATGCATTTAAAAGCGATAGAAATTATTAGCCGTGCATTACGCGAATCGGTTAAAGGCGATCCTAAAGGCGTAGAAGATATGGCGCTGGGGCAATATATAGCCGGTATGGGGTTTTCAAATGTAGGCCTTGGGCTTGTTCATGGTATGGCACATCCTTTGGGTGCTTTTTATAATATCCCTCATGGTGTTGCTAATGCTGTTTTATTACCTTATATCATGGAATTTAATGCTGAATCAACTGGTGACAAATACCGTGATATTGCCAAAGCAATGGGATTAAAGGATATTTTAAATCAGCCAATACAAGAGGTTCGCAAATATGTCGTTGAAGCGGTTAAACAGCTAAATAAAGATGTCGGCATTCCGGCTAAATTGCGTGATATTGGCGTTCAAGAGCAAGATATTCCCGAGCTTGCTCAGGCTGCATTTGCCGACGTTTGTACTAGTGGCAATCCACGAGAGGTTAATGTAAAGGATATTGAAATGTTATATCACTATGTTTATTAACTTTTGATAAAAATTCTCCATAACTTGAATTTTACAAGGATGATTGTGTTGATGAATAGGTTATGTTGAATTTGTAATAAATCATTACATAAAATAAATATTTGGCCTATTGCGATAGTTCATTTGTTGTGGCTTATGGCTATCGCCTTTTTGTTAGTATTTAACTATTCGATTTACTCTTTAAACTATTATTTATGTCATTATGTAATGTCAGCAAAACACATGAGTTTATTTGCTTAGCAAGTGAGTTCAAAAAGCGGGCTGGGTAGTCAGAATAAAACCATTATTAGGATAGTTTAATATTTAACCTTTTTAAAAATTAATAAGTAATCATTATATTATTGAGTTATCAACAGGCTTATTCAGTACTTATCAAATCATATGGTGAATAAATATTTCAAATCCGTTTTGCGTTATCAGTAACATAATTGACTAAAATAGTTGAAGGCGAGATTAAGTAACATTAACCGTTTAACCAATTATTGAAATTAGTTACGCCGTGTTAGTTGTTATCACGCTGCATTACAAATGATTGGAACGTTTTTATAACCTGATGATTAAATGTCAATCCCTTATAAATAATATGAGTTCATAAGTCAAACTAGGGTAATTGTTCGACTTATTTTAACCTAATTTACACCGCTTTTCCCAGTTTATGGTTTACTGACAATACTCTAACTAGCTATAATCATTGGTATTAGATGATAAATCATAAACGATATTAGGAGGCAATTTTGCATCTTTCACCAAAGGCTTTTCGTATTTTAGGGATTATAGCTACGATAGCATCATTAGGGATGTATGTTTCTTATGTGCCGCAAATCATTGATAATTTACATGGGTTTAAATCAAATCCTACTCAACCGTTAGCAGCAGCTATTAACTGCTCGCTTTGGGTTAGCTATGGCTTATTGAGAGAAAAGAAAGACTGGCCAATTGCAATTGCTAATTCTCCTGGCGTATTTTTCGGTTTAATCGCTTTTTTTACCGCGCTATGATTGTTATTAAACTATTGATTACTAATTACTTTTTTACTTTTTTTTATGGCTATTTTACTTATTAAGGTTAATTTTTTTCAACAAAATAAAATCACAAACAGGATTGGTTAAGATTTAATCTTTTAAAAAAATAATTAATAATCATTGTATTACTAAGTTATCAACAGGTTTGTTAAACACTTATCAAATTTTATAGTGAATAAATTGAGTTAGGCGGTTCGCATTAACATTATCCGACAAAATGACAAGTTTGTTAGATGTGTAACTATGTTGGCAATTGTTTTAATCACACATTAAAACAAGATAGACAGATTGACTAATCGTTTTATAATGCATACGATAATTTCATCATATATGAAAGGAATAGAAAATGAAAAAATTAATTGGTTTGTTTTTACTTGGTTTACCTATGTTAGCTGCGGCATCAAATTGTGAAGAAATTAGCAATAATATTGCCGAAAAAATCAAAAATAATGGCGTTGCTCCATCTCTGTTTCAACTCAAACTTGAACCAGCTGATAAGTCCGAACAACAAATTGAAGGTAAAATAGTAGGATCATGTGATCGTGGTCAGCAACATATTGTTTATATTCGTTTAGACGGATTAGCAACTGAGTCGCAAGATAAGACAAGCAATGCAAAAGATGAACCAATGCAAAGCGGTGCTGATAAAGCATCACAGCCATCAAAAATAAATCCAACTGAACAGCAGCAACCAGTGTTACAAAATACCGAATCTACTCCAACACAAAGTCAATAATTTACGGCAACCGAACTAGTGTTTTTAAAGCAAAAACATGGGGCGTAAAGCCCTATGTTTGTATGGTGTGTTGTTATAGTAATTGACTATAATTTGCTTTGACATCATCGCTCCATACACTTGCTTGTACTTGACCAATATGTTTTTGTTGTAACAGCAACATTATCAAACGCGATTGGCCAATGCCGCCGCCAATAGTTTGTAATAAGTCACCATTAATTAATGAATTATGCCAAGTTAGTTGTAGACGATCTTCATCATTAGTTAATTTTAATTGACGTTTTAATGTCTCTGGGTCGACTCGAATGCCCATTGATGAAATTTCAATTGCGCTATTTAAAATCGGATTCCACACTAAAATATCGCCATTTAATCCTTTAGAGCCTAAATCGTTATCACTACTCCAATCATCATAATCGGGTGCACGCACGTCGTGTTTTTCATTATTTGACAACTTACCACCAATACCAATTAAAAACACCGCGCCCAGTTCTTTTGTTATGGCGTTTTCACGCTCTTTTGGGGATAAATTAGGATAACGTTTTAATAGCTGTTCACTATCGATAAAAGTGATTGATTCGGGTAAAAATCGCGAAAGATGATACTGCTGTGAAACTGTCTTTTCGGTCGCCTTAATCGCAGTATAAATATTGTTAACCGTTTGTTTGAGATAAGTTAAATTGCGATCTTCTGGGCGAATCACTTTTTCCCAATCCCACTGATCGACATAAACGGAATGAATGGGCGAAAGTTGATCCTCGTCTGGGCGTAGCGCTTTCATATTGGTGTAAATGCCTTCGCCAACTTTAAAATTGTGCTCACTTAGAATCTTGCGCTTCCATTTAGCCAGTGAATGTACCACTTCATATTGTACATCAGGTATTGCTTTTACCTTAACTTGGACTGCGTGCTCAGTGCCTGATAAATTATCTTGAATACCATCGCCAACTTTACTTAGTAACGGGGCTTGCACTTCGATCAGTGATAGACTCTCGGCAAGTTGATTGGCAAAAAATTGCTTAACAAAACTAATTCGCTGTTGTTGCTCTTTGAATGATATCATCATGCTTACACTCTAGTTATTTAGTTTTATCTGAATAGGTAAAGTAAACTAGATGGATAAATTTTGCAAGATGTAGATAAAAAGGTTATAGCTTGGATTTGTTCGACGGTATATAAATTATTGGATTTATTTAATGATATTTTAGTGCAATATTAACGAAATCAACTCATTAACTTGTTTCTTTTTATAAGAAAATACTGAATTTTTCACAACATGATTTAAATCAAAAAAACTAAAAATTTAAATCTTATCAATGCTATATCTGAAAAAATGAAGTTTTTTTAGGTTTTCTATAAGCTATTGGGGGGGGCGGTTAGGTTTTGGAAATGTTCATGGTAGCTATTTTGAACATCTAAACTGTAGACGTTCAAAAGCACTGCACCTAATCCATTCCAACCACCAAAAAAGTTTTATTTTTCGCAAAGAACGCTCGAAAATACAATTGATTATATTAGTATTTTTTGTTGTTAACCAAAAACAATAGTTTGTTTTGTTTATCTTATTTCTGCATCAGAATATGCCGACAACTGAGCGAAGTGTAACTATCACTAATGTATTTATTCAATTATCGGTAACAACCCGAACGGTTGAATAAAATCTTAAACTGTTACAGCAACACTTATTAAAGTGTTTAGCTCATACAACTGAGTTGGGTTATTAGCATGTAATATAGTTTTGGAGTAGTTTTAATAGATATTTAAAGCGAAATATTTCAATTCGCTTTTTATTCGGTTGAATCGATAGCGCATATAAACTTTTGGGAGTAATGTATGACTATAGTATGCTTTATCATGCTGAGCGGTTAATTTAAATAACACAATGATTTTATTTGCGATAATTTATCTAACCTGCACTTGGTCTAATCTATTTAATCAATTCGTGTTTAATTATTAGGAATCTTCTTGAATAAATCTTTAAAATTTGATAGCTTACAAGAAATATTTTTAACATTAAAAACACAAAAAAGAAGGTAATTGTTATGACAATCAAAGTAGGTATTAATGGATTTGGCCGTATTGGTCGTATTGTTTTCCGTGCTGCTCAAAAACGTTCAGACATTGAAATTGTTGCAATCAACGATTTATTAGATGTTGAATATATGGCTTATATGCTTAAATATGATTCAACTCACGGTCGTTTTGACGGTACAGTTGAAGTTAAAGACGGTAAATTGGTTGTTAACGGTAAAGCAATCCGTGTTACTGCTGAACGCGATCCTGCTAATTTAAAATGGGACGAAGTCGGTGTTGATGTTGTTGCTGAAGCAACAGGGCTATTCTTAACTGACGAAACTGCGCGTAAGCATATTCAAGCAGGTGCTAAAAAAGTTGTCTTAACCGGTCCATCAAAAGATAGCACGCCAATGTTTGTTATCGGCGTTAATGATAAAGATTATGCAGGTCAAGATATCGTTTCAAATGCATCATGTACAACTAATTGTTTAGCGCCTTTAGCTAAAGTTATCAACGACAACTTTGGTATCGTTGAAGCATTAATGACTACTGTTCACGCAACTACTGCAACTCAAAAAACGGTTGACGGTCCATCTCATAAAGATTGGCGTGGTGGTCGTGGTGCTGCGCAAAACATTATCCCTTCATCAACAGGTGCTGCTAAAGCAGTAGGTAAAGTGATTCCTGAGTTAAATGGTAAATTAACTGGTATGGCTTTCCGTGTTCCAACTCCAGATGTTTCTGTTGTTGACTTAACTGCTCGTTTGGAAAAACCTGCTAAATACGAAGATATCTGTAAAGCTATCAAAGCAGCTGCTGAAGGTCCGATGAAAGGCGTTCTTGGCTATACAGAAGATGATGTTGTTTCTACTGATTTCTTAGGTGAAGTTTGTACATCTGTATTTGATGCTAAAGCTGGTATTCAATTAAGTGATAACTTTGTGAAACTTGTTTCTTGGTATGACAACGAAGTGGGTTATTCAAACAAAGTATTAGATTTAATTGCTGTTATTTCTAAGTAAAAATTAGCCTTTATCCTAGTTTTGTTAAAATGGCGACCTTAGGGTCGCTTTTTTTCTATGCTAAATTACGTGTAATTTTTTAGCTTTTTGATATAAAAAACGCTCTCCTTGTAGGCGAGCGTTTTGCTAGTATGGAAATAAATTATTTAAAGTTGAACTAGATTACAACAACTTCAGCTGCTGCTGGTCCACGAGGGCTATCTTGGATCGCAAATTCAACCTGTTGTCCTTCAGCTAAGGTTTTAAAACCATCTCCTGAAATAGCAGAAAAGTGAACAAATACATCTTTACTTCCATCCGCAGGTGTGATAAAACCAAAACCTTTACTTTCATTAAACCATTTTACTTGGCCTGTTTTCTTATTCATTTACTAGACATCCTAACAATAATTAATAATTAGCCTTTTAGGCTGGTATGAGTTTTAACATTGTCTTCATTATGTAACTCACAACCATGATAAACGTTCAAAACCACATTACCAAAGTTAGTCGTTTTCATAATTTCAACTTTGTTGTTTACCCAGTGCTATTACCGCATAAATTATAACCAAAAGCAAGATATTAATAATAATTTTTTTTGCTTAGAATTTAGTTTTTCTTAATTTTTTAGATAATTACTTATAAATTGATAAAAGGCAAATTATTGTATAGTTAAAACTTTTAATTAATTTTGAATGTTAATAAATTAATCAAAAACAAAAAAGCCATAAAATAGTATTTATGGCTTTAATCAACGATTATTTTTTTATCACTCCATTTTATTTATTTTTTGCTCGTTCAAATGACTCAATAATTTCTTTACGAGCTGCCTCAGCATTGTCCCAACCGTCAACTTTAACCCATTTACCTTTTTCTAATGCTTTGTATTGTTCAAAAAAGTGTTTGATTTGTGATTTTAGTAATTCAGGCAAATCATCAACATCTTTAATATGATCATATTCTTTTGATAGTTTACTGTGAGGTACTGCAACTAGTTTTGCATCTTGACCTGCTTCATCAGTCATTTTTAATACCCCAACTGGGCGACAACGGATAACAGAACCCGGTTGTAATGGGTATGGTGCTGGGACTAATACATCAACTGGATCACCATCCAATGATAATGTGTGATTAATATAACCATAGTTACATGGATAAAACATTGCTGTTGCCATAAAGCGGTCAACGAATACAGCACCCGTATCTTTATCGACTTCGTATTTTATTGGATCAGCATTAGCTGGAATTTCTATCACAACATAAATATCATCTGGTAATTCTTTACCTGCTGGTACATTTAAAAGTCCCATTTTTGTATCCTCTATCTAAGTTTATATAGTGTTTGTTAATAACAATAAGCGCACATTATAAAGATTATTCTGTATCGCTCAATTCTTTTAAATATTGAAAAATTTGCTTTGCCGATTTGACGGGTTTATTGGATTCTTGCTCTTTTTTAGCTAAACGGGCTAAGGTGCGCAGTTGCTGGCGATCGGCTGTTGGATATAAGTCCATAATGGTTTCAGCATCACCAGTTGCAATCAGATCATCGCGTAGCTTTTCAAGTTTGTGAAATAAGGCAATTTGCTGATTGTGGCGATTTTTGAGCTTATCAAGCGCTTGGCTAATAGGTTCAATATCTCGGCTACGTAAAAGCTTGCCAATATATTGAATTTGTCTGCGATACCCTTCTTTTTTTATCTTTTGCGCAAGTTCAATAGCATAAATAAGATCCTCATCAAGAGGGATTTTTTCCAGTTCGTTCTTGCTTAAATTGATAAGTTCAATACCCAATTTTTTTAGGGCTTCGGCATCGCGTTTGATTTCACTTTTGCTAACGTAAATGATTTCTTCGTCTTCATTGTCAATAATAAAGTTGGGTTCTAGATTTGTCTCTTGATTGTGATTCATGTTATTTCTTTTGTTAACTAATATTCAATTCTGGCTTATTATAACGTATCACTAGCAGAATTGTAGAAAATAATAAAATGAGTATTGAACAGATTAAAAAAGAAGCTTTAAATCAAAAAGTGAATTTATCAGAAATTGTCGCTAATGCCATTAATCAAGCAAAGTCGCGAGTTGATGAAGTTGAGGTGTCGATTAACAAGTCAACAGGTATTAGTGTCAGTACGCGCCTTGGCGAAACCGAAAATGTTGAATTTAATAGTGATGGGGCATTATCCATTACGGTTTATCAAAATCAATGTAAAGGCTGTGCATCAACCAATGATTTATCCGAACAGGCTATTTTGCACACGGTGGATATGGCAATTAATATTATGCAATACACCTCGCCCGATCCTTGTTCTGGTTTGGGCGATGTAAGCCAAATGGCATTTAATCCACCCGATTTAGATTTATTTTACCCAAGTGATTTGAATGTTGATAATGCTATTGAGCTGGCCAAACAAGCCGAGTTAACCGCGCTCAATCATTCAAAATTAATTAATACTGATGGAGGTCATTTTAGTAGTCGCTATGGTGTTTATGTGTATGGCAATAGTTTGGGGATGTTACAAGGTTATTGTGCAAGTTCACATTCACTTTCATGTTCTGTCATTGCTGAACAAGCAGGGCAGATGGAAAGTAATTATGCTTATACTTCATCACGCGATTTTAGTGAATTAAAATCACCAAATTGGGTTGGCATGCAGGCGGCTGATAGAGCGATTTCAAATTTAGGCGCTAAACAAATCGCAACCATGCAAACGCCAGTGCTATTTAGTGCTGAAGTTGCCGTTGGGCTAATTAGGCATTTAGTAGGCGCTATAAGTGGCGGTGCAATCTATCGGAAATCTTCGTTTTTATTAAATAGTGTTGGGCAAGCTGTCTTTCCTAAGTGGCTAACCATTTATGAAGATCCTCATATTCTAAAAGGCGTTGGGTCGTCACCTTTTGATAATGAAGGTAGCAAAACAGTTCAACGTAATATTGTTGAACAAGGCGTGTTGCAAACTTATTTGTTAGGTAACTATTCTGCGCGTAAATTGGGCTTAACATCGACTGGGCATGCAGGTGGTATTCATAATTGGCGGGTTTCACCAAGCCAAACTAATGTTGATTTTAATGATATGATTAAAAAAATGGATAAAGGTATTGTGGTGACTTCATTAATGGGGCAAGGTGTTAATGGTGTGACAGGCGATTATTCACGCGGAGCCACTGGGTTTTGGGTTGAAAACGGACAAATTCAATATCCGGTTAGCGAAATTACTATTGCTGGCAATCTTAAAGATATGTATAAAAATATTGTGGCAATTGGTAATGATGTCGAAACAAGAACGAATATTCAATGTGGTTCGATTTTGATTGATAATATGAGTATAGCCGGAAAATAAAGGAGTAGTATGGGCAGGTTTTTAAACAGTACTTTTTTCCAGAAAATAACTTCATGGATGCCAGGATTAAGTAGTTTATTACAGTATAAACGCGAATATTTTACTTTTGACCTTAAGGCTGGCTTGTCGGTTGCGGCTGTTTCGTTACCTGTATCAATTGCTTATGCTGAATTGACTGGCGTTGGCGCTATAGCAGGATTGTATTCGACCATTTTGCCTTTAATTGTGTATGCGTTTTTTGGTTCTTCTAAGCAACTGATTGTTGGGCCTGATACGGCTACTTGTGCTGTGGTTGCGGCTGTTGTATTACCGTTAGCGGCAAATGATCCAATATTGCGTTGGCAATTAGTTGTAATATTAACAATCATGATCGGTATTTGGTGTATCATCGCAGGAAAGTTGCATCTGGGTGCCTTGGCCGACTTGCTTAGTCAGCCTATTTTAATTGGTTTACTAAATGGTATTTCAATCACCATTATGGTTGATCAGTTAGCCAAAACATTGGGCTTTAGTTATGATTATTCTTATTTGATTGAGCGAATTATGTATTTCCCTTTTAAAATACTACAAATCCATATAGGTACTGCACTGGTTTCATTTTTTACGTTATTAATTTTAATTGTTTTAAAGCGTTTAAAGCCTCAATATCCAGCACCGCTGTTAGCCGTTATTGTGATGACGTTTTTTTCATGGTTGTTTAATTTTGAATATTTTAATATTCGTATTATTGGTAATGTGAGCGGTGATTTTATTCCTGTCGAATCATGGCTTGATTTCGATAAAGGTTTAATGCGTGATTTAGTTGTGCCTTCGCTTAATATTGCCATCATCTGTTTTGTGAGTATGATGATAACCGTGCGCAGTTTTGCATCCAAAAATAACTATGAAACCAATGCTGATGTTGAATTTAAAGCGTTAGGTATCGCCAATATTGTAGCAGGGTTATCACAAGGCTTTGTGGTTAGTGGCACATCATCAAGAACCGCTGTGAATGATGCCAATGGGGGGAAAACTCAACTCGTTTCGATTATTGCTGCAATGTTAATTGGTATAGTTGTGTTGTTTTTTCTTTCACCTTTGCAATTTATTCCAACTTGCGTATTAGGAGTGATTTTAATTTATTCTTCAATTTCGTTAATCAATTTTCAAACAATTATCCGCTTTTTTAAATTTGATCGAGATGCGTTTTATTTAAGTTTGACAACACTCGTTTCAGTGCTCGTAATTGGCATTATTCCTGGTATGGCGTTAGCAGTACTCCTTGGCCTATTTTTATTTTTACGCCGTGTATTTAGGCCAAAAGATCAGCTGCTAGGTATTGATGAAAGTGGTCGAATTCATTCAATAGGTCAGGATGTACGACCAGTCAATAATACGATGATTTATCGATTTAATTCTCCGTTAACTTATTTCAATATTGCTTATTTTAAACGAAGAATTATTAGTTATATTGACGAAGCACAAGAAACTATAAATTATGTGATTGTCGATGCGATTCCTTGTTTTACCTATAAAGATGTGAGTGTTTTGTCGGGCATTGATGAATTAGTAAAGTCTTTAAAAGTAAGAAACGTGACTTTAATCTTATCTGGCCGACGCAAAACGCTCAAAAACTGGTTTAAACAAATGAATATTAAGCTTGATGATAATTATATTGATTTTGCTTATGATCTTTATTTTGCGGTTAAATTAGTCCAAAGCAAGGAACATATAAATAATAAAGTTGATGATGAATCTGTCCAGTTATCGTGACCGTTAATAAAATCGGAAAGATTGTTTTTATTTATCTCACATCCTTTGATTTCGATAGATGAAGCAATATTAATATAGACAATCGCCTATAAATTTAAGTACAATGTCAGATCTTTCATATGAAGCATTTTAGTAAACAATTTTAGAGGTAAAAATGGCACGTGTAACTGTTCAAGATGCAGTAGAAAAAATTGGTAATCGCTTTGATCTCGTTATTGTAGCAGCAAGACGCGCTCGTCAACTACAGGTTGAAAATAAATCTCCACTGGTTCCGGAAGAAAACGACAAAGAAACTGTTGTTGCTTTACGTGAAATAGAAGATGGTCTTGTCAATAAACAAATTCTTGATATTGCTGATTTCCAAGCGCGTCAAGATGAAGAAGCAGAAGTGCGCGCAACACTTCATGAGTCGATTCTTCTCGAAAATACACCATCGTACGAATAAGCTTCACAGGAATTGCTTATGCAATATTTCGATAGCTTAAAAGAGGTTGTAGCATCTTATCTTCCGCCTAAACAAGTCAAATTGATTCAAGATGCTTATCTTTTTGCTAAAAATGCACATGATGGGCAATTCCGATGTAGTGGTGAACCTTATATCACTCACCCAGTTGCAGTCGCAACAAATTTAGCTGAGATGCGGCTTGACTATGAAACCATTATTGCTGCACTTTTGCATGACACTATCGAAGATACTCCAGTTACCTTTCAAGATATTACGAATAAATTTGGTAAACATGTTGCCATTTTAGTTGAAGGTGTTTCTAAACTTGATAAATTAAAATTCCGTAACAGACAAGAGGCTCAAGCTGAAAATTTTCGGAAAATGGTGCTTGCCATGACCGAAGATGTGCGTGTTATTTTAATTAAACTAGCTGACCGCACTCATAACATGCGCACACTCTGTGCCTTAAGACCCGACAAGCGCCGTCGCATTGCCAAAGAAACTCTCGAAATTTATGCTCCTTTGGCTCATCGTTTAGGTATTCATCATATTAAAACTGAACTCGAGATTTTAGGCTTTACAGCAATGCATCCCAATCGCGCTAAAGTGATTGAAAAAGTAATTAAAACAGCGCGAAATAAA
This sequence comes from Gilliamella sp. X-60, assembly GCF_057063585.1. Lineage (NCBI taxonomy): Bacteria > Pseudomonadati > Pseudomonadota > Gammaproteobacteria > Orbales > Orbaceae > Gilliamella > Gilliamella sp. X-60. The sequence continues at coordinate 63,134 of NZ_JBXSQJ010000010.1, forward strand.
CGAAAAGAACTGATTCAACGAATTTTGTCTGAAATAAAGCAGCGATTACGTGACGCACATATTGATGCCAATGTGACAGGTATCGAAAAAAATATTTATGTGATTTATCAAAAGATGAAACTGCGTGAACAGCAGTTTCATTCCATTATGGATATTTACACTTTTAGAATTGTGGTTAAAGATGTCGATGCTTGTTATCGTGCGCTTGGGCTGGTACATAATTTATATAAACCACGGCTAAATCGTTTTAAAGACTATATAGCGATTCCTAAAGCGAATGGGTATCAGTCATTACATTCATCATTAATTGGACCACACGGTACTCCAGTTGAAGTACAAATCCGTACTGAAGACATGGATCAAATGGCTGAAATGGGGGTTGCTGCACATTGGGCATATAACGAAAAAGATGAGTTGAATACTACCACGCAAATTAAAGCGCAACGCTGGATGCAAAGCTTGTTAGAACTACAACAAAGTGTAGGTAATTCTTTTGAGTTTATCGAAAATGTAAAATCAGATTTGTTTCCTAAAGAAATTTATGTTTTTACCCCTAAAGGGCGTATTGTTCAGTTACCAGAGGGGGCGACTGCTGTTGATCTTGCTTACGCGGTTCATTCAGATATTGGTTATCAATGTATTGGAGCGATTGTTGATCGTAAACCTTATCCTCTATCACAACCACTAAGTAGCGGGCAAACCGTGGAAATTATTACCTCTCCAGAAGGACGACCTAACGCGAATTGGTTGAATTTTGTAGTTAGTGCTAAAGCAAAATCTCGTATTCGTCATGCGCTTAAAACGCTTAAACGTGAGGATGCAATTGAATTAGGATGGCGTTTACTTAACCTTTCGTTAGTTAAATCTGGAGGTATTAGTGGGCTATCATCGAGCCAAAAAGATCGAGTGGTTGAATTAACAAAGTTGTCCAATTTTGAAGATGTCTTGGCCGAAATTGGATTAGGCAATATTATGAGTCATTTTATTGTCAAAGGTTTAGAACATAAATCGCTGTTACCAAATAAAGCAGAGCCAAATAAAACACTTGTTATTACCGGCAGTGAAGGCGTTTTGGTTACGTTTGCTAAGTGTTGTCATCCTATCCCTAATGATCCTATTGTTGGCCATGTTAGCCCTGAAAAAGGACTGACAGTACATCATGAATCTTGCCGAAATATTACAGGCTATCAACATAACCCAGAAAAATATATTGCGCTTAAATGGGCTCCTAATATTTCTCAATCCTTTGTTGCTGAAATTTGGGTCGATATTTTAAATACTCAAGGTTCTTTAGCACATATTCTTTCAATTATTAATGATGAAAATGCCCACTTGCAATGGTTAAATACTGAAGAAAAAGATAGACAAATTTATACAATCATCTTGCAGATAGAAGTGAAAGATACTCAGCAACTTAATGAGTTAATTCGTAAAATGTCACTACAACCGGATGTAGTGAGTGTTACACGAAATATAAATTAGTAATTATGATAAATCGTTTTTTGGACCATTTACCGTTGATAAAATTAACAGGAGTTGGTGCAAGTTTAGAAAAAAAATTCAATATATTAGGTATCTATAGCGTCAAAGATCTATTATTGCATTTTCCTTTGCGTTATGAAGATCGCACTTCGACTTGTGCCATTGGTGATGTGGCTATCGGTGGGTATACTACGATTGAAGGGTGTATCATAAAAACTGAAGTCATCTTTAGGCGTAAGCAAATGTTAGTTTGTTATATTCAAGATGAGTCAGGAATAGCAATATTAAGATTTATAAATTTTAATGCTGGGATGAAAGCAAGTTTAATGCAAGGTAAGTGGATAAGTGCTTATGGTGAGGTAAAAAGAGGAAAAAACTATCCTGAAATAATTCATCCACAATATAAAGTTAAAGGTAATCTTGAGAATAATTTGTTAGCTTCTGATTGCAATGAAGAAAGATATACGCCTATCTATTCAACGACTTACGGACTTACTCAAAATATTATTCGTAAACTGATTCAAGCTGCACTGCTATTATTAAACCGTAACCCGCCAAAAGAAATTTTACCGGCATCGCTAGCGAGTCGCTATTTCACTGTTTTCGATTCGTTAAATATTATTCATAACCCACCAATAGATACTGATATAAATCAATTGTCGAATGGGGAACACCCTGCAATTAAACGGTTTATTTTTGAAGAATTGCTCGCTTATCATTTAAGCATGTTGATGTTGAAAACAGATAATCAAAAGCAGCAAGCTTATGCAATGAATGTCAGTCAAAAGTTTATAAAACCGTTTTTATCTTCATTATCTTTTTACCCCACTCATGCTCAGAAACGAGTGGTTCAAGATATTTATCTAGATATGGCAAAACCAACTCCAATGATGCGATTAATTCAGGGAGATGTTGGTTCTGGCAAAACGTTAGTTGCAGCACTAGCGGCACTCAATGCAATAGAAAATAATCGACAAGTGGTATTAATGGCGCCGACTGAAATATTAGCAGAACAACATTATAACAATTTTAAACAATGGTTTGATCCTCTTGGCATTTCTGTGGATTGGTTATCAGGGACATTAACCGCTAAAAATAAGCGTCAGCGTTATGAGCGTATTTTAAATGGTGAACTTACCATGTTAATTGGAACGCATGCGGTATTTGTTGATAAAGTGCAATTTAATTCATTAGGTTTAGTGATTATTGATGAGCAGCACCGTTTTGGTGTTAATCAGCGCTTAAGTCTTTGGGAAAAAGGCATTAAAGATCATATTTATCCTCACCAATTAATTATGACCGCAACGCCTATCCCCAGAACATTAGCCATGACTGTTTATGCCGATCTCGATGTTTCAGTCATTGATGAATTGCCACCAGGAAGAACGCCTATCACCACAGTTGTTATACCTAATACTCGCCGAGATGAGATCATTGAACGTGTAAATCAAGCCTGTTTAGACAATCGCCAAGTATATTGGGTATGTACTTTGGTTGAAGAGTCCGAAACGCTTGATGCACAAGCGGCTGAAATGTTGGTTGCTGAATTACAAGCGCGTTTGCCTCATTTAAGTATTGCGTTAGTGCATGGCAAAATGAAATCTGATTTAAAGCAGTCGGTGATGCAAGACTTTAAAGCCGGAAAAATTCAATTGCTTGTCGCCACAACGGTTATTGAAGTTGGCGTTGATGTACCTAATGCTAGTTTAATGATTATCGAAAATGCAGAACGATTAGGTTTAGCACAATTGCATCAGTTACGTGGACGAGTTGGACGAGGTTCGGCAGTGTCTCATTGTGTACTGATGTATCAAGCGCCTTTAAGCAAAATTGCCCAAGCACGCATGAAGGTAATGCGTGAAAGTAATGATGGTTTTATTATTGCCCAAAAAGATCTTGAACTTCGTGGTAGTGGCGAAATTTTAGGAACTCGGCAAATGGGTATGGCTAATTTTAAAGTGGTTGATTTGATTCGCGATCAGCATTTGATTAGTGAAGTGCAACAAGCATCTTATGATTTCCAAAACAACTATCCACAAAACGCCATACAATTAATTGATTGCTGGCTGCCAAATCGTGAAAAATACATTAATGTATAATTGTGCTGTATTTTTTTACTAAAATTAAATGTTGTACTTATTTATGGATAATAAATTTATGTGTGAGCTGAAGCATTGTTGTTTTCAGTCCACACATGGTGAAGTTAATATCTAAAAAGTTAAGATAACATTGCAGAGTTATAAGAATGAGCGATAAGGTAATTCTGGCTCATCAATAAAAATATCTCTAAAACCACGATAATGTTGATAATGCATTTTATGTTGATCGGTTGGATAAGTATATCTTCCGCCCACTTGCCAAAAGAATGGCGTAAATTGATAATTTAGGCGATCTTTTTTCATTTGCCATAATACTTCGATTTCACGAGGGTCGCTTTGGAAGTTTGCCCAAATATCATGATGGAATGGAATAACAACTTTAGTATTGAGTGATTCAGCCGCACGCAAAATATCGGCTGACGTCATTTTATCTGTTACACCACGAGGGTTTTCGCCGTAAGATAGCAATGCAACATCGATTTTATAATCGTTACCATGTTTTGCATAATAATTAGAATAGTGTGAATCACCAGAATGATAAAGCGATCCGCCCGATGTTTCAAATAGATAGTTAACAGCTCTGTCGTTCATGCCATCTAAAATAGATTTATCAGTTGATGATACGCCTTTGGGGAGAGTAACTAGTGATGTTCTATCAAAAGAATCCAATACCCGAATGGTGATATCGCCGACTTGGATTGTTTCGCCCACTTTGGCAACAATGCAACGATCTTCTGGTACCCCCCAACTTTTCCATAATTCTACACAGGCTTTAGGGCCGATAAATTTAACACTAGATGAACAGTTTTGAATAACAGCAGCAGCAACATTGACATCAATATGATCAGCATGATCGTGAGTTGCCATTACTGCATCAATTTGTTTAATTGCAAAAGGGTCAAGAACAAATGGGCTCGTTCTTAAATTTGGTTGTAATTCACGCACGCCCCCCATACGCATCATTTGATGTTGTTTATTCATTAATGGATTTGCGTGTGTCTTTTTTCCAGTTCCACACCAAAAATCGACAGATATATTTGTATTGCCAGCTGATTTTAACCAGATACCAGTACAAGCAAGCCACCACATCGTAAATGTGTTGGGTTTAACTTCTGTCGTTTCTATTTCTTCATTGAGCCATGTTCCCCATTCAGGAAATGTATTTAATATCCATGATTCACGGGTAATCTCGTTCACTTTACTCATACTTTGTTCCTTTTACAATTAATTGTTAAACTAAAATAACTTCAACACCTTGCTCCTTAATACATTCAATCACATCCTTATTTGCTTGTTTTCCTGTAATTAAAATATCGATTTTATTAACAGGACAAAAAAGCATGCCTGAATTGGCTTTTTTATCAATTTTTGAACTATCGACAACAACAACTAAATTCTCAACTTTTTCCAATATTTGTTGTTCAGCAACCGCACCTAATATTTCGTTTTTATAAAGACCAGTTGGTGTTAATGTTTTGCCACTAGTAAACATCCATTTGCCTGCATAGGAATCGGTTATGCTAATAATAGGATTAATAATTATATTTTGTGTTTTATTGTATAATCCGCCCATAATAATGACGTTTTCATGGTCATGTTCAATTAGGTAACACGCTAATGGAAAGTAGTTCGTAATAATCGAGACATTTTTACCACACAGTTCGCGTCCGAGTAAAAATGCCGTTGATCCGCAGTTTATAACAATGTTTTCTTCATTGTTGCACAGTTTGGCAGCACGAATGGCAATGCGCGCTTTTTCGTGATAGTGGTCGGTATTATGATTATCAATTGGAGCCCAAATTGGTTTTACTTCTTCTAATCGTGTAATGCCATTGCGAACTTTTTTTACTCGCCCTTCTTGATCCAGTTTTGTGATATCTCTGCGAGCAGTTGCGGGAGAAATAGCGAAATACGAAATTAACTCGGAGACTTTAACCATACCTTTTTCATTAACTAAAGCCACCATTTCGTTATGCCGAGATAACTCACTCATTACAACCCCTTTATTCTTATTGATTAAATATGATTTAAAATGATGATAATTTTCATTTGTATGAATGTCAATTATTTTAAATTTAAATTTATTGGTTAATTATTTATTGTATTGATAATATTTAATTTAATTTTTGTTTTCTTTCTTTTTTATTAAAGTGTGATGCATGTCACAGGTATGGTTATTAATTATTTGAAAAAGTGATCCTTGTCAAAATAATCATAAATAATCATTGAGTGATTTGTTTTGATTGGGGAATATGTTGCTAGTATTTAATTTTGATAAAACTTGATCTCCGAGATGTATTGTTGAAGCAATGAAAAATGTCGATAACTGATGAGAGGAACATATGGAAGTAATGTATAACGTATTTTATATTTTTTATAGTCAAGTTATGACAAAGGCACCTTTGTTACTTGGCTTAGTGACAATGCTAGGTTATTGTCTGTTACGTAAAGATATATCAACGGTGTTAAAAGGTACCATTAAGACCATTGTTGGTTTTATGCTATTGCAAGTTGGATCTGGCGTGTTAGTTTCAACTTTCAAACCAGTTATTGCCAAACTGGCTGAGTATCATGGTATTAAAGGATCTATTATTGATACTTATGCATCAATGGTGGCCGTTGAAAATGGCATGCATGAAAACTATTCATGGGTTGGTTATGCGGTATTGTTAGCATTGGCTATTAATATCGTGCTGGTTATTTTTCGCCGTATAACAGGTATTCGAACCATCATGTTAACTGGCCATATTATGTTTCAGCAGGTTGGTTTAATTGCATTATTTTACTTTCTTTTTGGCTACAGTATGTGGGAAACCATTATCTATTCGGCCGTTATTATCGCGCTTTATTGGGGTATCTTTTCGAATATGATGTTCAAACCTACTGAAGCTGTCACCGGTGGTGCTGGATTCTCAATTGGTCACCAACAACAACTTGGTTCATGGATTGCCGTTAAATTAGCGCCTAAATTGGGTGATAAAAACGATTCTGTTGATAATTTGAAACTGCCTAAATGGTTGCATATTTTTCATGATAGTATCGCTGCAACCACCATTGTTATGACTTTTTTCTTTGGAATTATTTTACTTTCGTTTGGCTTAGATAATTTGCAAACCATGGCTGGGTCAACTCATTGGGCAATCTATATTTTTGAAACTGGTCTTAAATTCGCTGTGGCTATCCAAGTGATTGTAAGTGGTGTACGAATGTTTGTTGCTGAGCTGTCTGAAGCCTTTAAAGGCATTTCTGAAAAATTAATCCCTAATGCTGTATTGGCTATTGATTGTGCTGCTATTTATGCATTTTCCCCTAATGCCATGGTATTTGGTTTTATTTGGGGGGCGTTAGGACAATTTTTTGCTATTGCTTTATTACTCGTCTTTAAATCACCTATTATGATTATTCCTGGTTTTATTCCGATGTTTTTTTCGAACGCAACTATTGGTGTTTTTGCTAACCACTTTGGTGGTTGGAAAGCCGTTATGAAAATTTGTTTTGTGATGGGCATGATAGAGGTATTTGGTTCGGCTTGGGTCATTTATATTTTTGCACAAAATGGGACACCGATTGACTCTTGGATGGGAATGGCTGATTGGGCAATATTATTTCCACCTATTTTACAAGGTTTATCTATTTCGCATTTATTTATCTATGTGCTTATAGCATTAGCAGTGCTTTATATGTTCTTTGCTGCTAAACAGTTACGTTTAGATGAGGCCATGCAAACAAAACAATCAGAAATAAATGACGAATATCAAGATATGAATATAGCTGTAGTTGAAAAAATGGATGAGATCGCAACCAGAGATGGTCGCACAGTTCGAATTTTGGCTGTTTGTGGTAGTGGCCAAGGTTCCTCAATGATGATGAAAATGAAAATTGCCAACTACTTAAATAAAAAAGGTATTCCGAATGAAATGGACTCTTGTGCGGTGACTGATTACAAATCACGTCTTCCTAATGTCGATATTATTGTCGCATCAAAGCATCTTATTCATGAAATTGAAGTCAATGACGGTCAGTATGCGTTAGGTGTTAAAAATATGCTTAATCCACAAACCTTTGGCGATGAGCTTATTAAGCTGATTAATCAAGTAGTTTCTAGATAGTTTTTCCAATTAAAAAAGGAGTACAACATGGTCTTAAAAGAATCACTGATTGAGAATAACTCGATTTTACTCAAAGCAGATGTTGCAACTTGGCAAGAAGCTATTAAGTTAGGCACGGATATGTTAGTTGCATCAAAAGCGATAGAGCCTTCGTATTACGATGCCATTATTAGCTGTGTTAAGACAATGGGGCCCTACATTATTATTGCTCCAAACTTTGCCATGCCCCATGCTAGACCTGAAGACGGAGTGAATAGAACCGCGTTTGCTTTAGTTACCTTAAAAAATCCCGTCTATTTTGAAGGTGAAGACGAACCAGTTGATGTTTTAGTTACGCTTGCTGGCAGTACGTCTGATCAGCATATGGAAGGATTAATGGAAGTAACCCAAATCTTAGATGATGAAAATAGCGAAACGGGTATTGATCTTGACAAATTAAGGCGATGTAACTCAAAAGAAGATGTTTATGCCGTTATTGAACAAGCTATAAGTGGGAGGGAGTTATGTATCAAGCTTTAAAAGAAAGTGTCTTGCAAGCCAACTTATTGCTACCAAAATATAATTTAGTCACTTTTACGTGGGGAAATGTCTCTGAAATTGATCGCACTAGAGACGTTATTGCCATTAAGCCTTCTGGCGTTGAGTATAGCAATATGACCGTTGACGATATCGTGGTGGTTTCATTAACGGGCGACATTGTTGAAGGGAAGTTAAATCCTTCAAGCGATACAGCAACGCATATCGAACTGTATAAAGCATTTCCTGCTATTGGTGGTATTGTGCATACGCATTCACGTTATGCAACCATTTGGGCTCAGGCTGAATTAGATATTCCTGCTTTAGGCACCACTCATGCAGATTACTTTTATGGCGATGTGCCCTGCACACGTAAATTAACCGATAGCGAAATTGCGACTGATTACGAAAAAAACACCGGCTTAGTTATTGTTGAAGAATTTAAATACCGTGGGCTTGATCCTGTCGCAATGCCGGGAGCGGTGATTTCGGGGCATGCGCCATTTTGTTGGGGTAAAAGCGCCTTTGATGCTGTGCATAACGCCGTTGTACTTGAAGAAGTCGCCATGATGGCATTGGCAACCCGTCAATTGAATCAAACAATTAAAATTCAACAAACTTTATCCGATAAGCACTACTTTCGCAAACATGGTGCGAATGCTTACTACGGTCAAAAATAAAAGAGATAAGGAGAAAAGCATGTCAACACCTAAATTACAAATCGCGTTAGATCAAACCGAGTTAACTCTGGCATTAGACGTTGCTCAAAATGTAGCTGGGTTTGTCGATATCATCGAGATTGGTACTATTTTGGCATTTGGAGCAGGAATGCAAAGTGTTAAACGTTTAAGACAACTCTATCCAAATCATATTTTGGTGTGTGATTTAAAAACGACTGATGGTGGAGCTATTTTGGCTAAAATGGCTTTTTCTGCTGGTGCAAATTGGTTAACCGTGTCGGCAGCAGCGCATATTGCAACTGTTGAGGCATGTAAAAAAGTTGCCGATGAATTTAAAGGTGAAATTCAAATTGAATTATATGGCCATTGGACTTTAGATGATGCAAAAGCGTGGCGAAAATTAGGCATTAAGCAAGCAATATATCATAGGTCACGTGATGCTGAACTTGCTGGTATCGGCTGGGGTGAAGATGACCTAACTAAAATGCGTCAACTTTCCGATTTAGGGCTAGAACTGTCAATTACAGGAGGCATTGTACCTGAAGATATACATCTATTTGCAGGTATTAAAACTAAAGCGTTTATTGCGGGGCGTGCTTTGGCTAATGAAAACGGCAAAAAAACCGCTCAAGCATTAAAAGAACAAATAACTCAATATTGGTAATTACCATCATGTGGCCGTTAATTGGGCCATTTTTCTTTTTTGTTTAATTATTATTAGGTGGTCACTATGCCGCAAAGTACAGATATATCAAGAACAATGTATCAATCTAAAACGACTCCTCGTATAGGGATTTATGAAAAAGCATTGCCTACCGAACTATCATGGCAAAATAAATTAAATGAAGCTAAAACATTAGGATTTGATTTTGTCGAAATTTCAGTCGATGAGTCGCATGCGCGTCGTGCAAGGTTAGATTGGTCTGATGATGAGATATATTCGCTTAGACATTTATGCGAAAAGACTGGTATACCACTTCATTCTATGTGTCTTAGTGCTCATCGTAAATATCCGTTTGGATCAGCAAATAGCGATATTAGAAAAGAAGCCAAAGCCATAATGGATAAAGCAATTACGTTTGCTTATAAATTGGGTATAAGGGTGATTCAGCTTGCTGGATATGATGTGTATTATGAACCGTCTGATTTGCAAACACATCAACGTTTTATTGAAGGAATGAAATGGGCAGCAAAACAGGCCGAGCGAGTTGGCATAATGTTGGCGGTTGAAATTATGGATACGCAATATCTTAACTGCTTAAGTAAATTTGAAATTCTAAAAAAAGAAATTAACTCGCCTTATTTTATGGCTTATCCAGACGTTGGAAACATCGCAGGATGGAATTACGATACTTGCACCGAATTAATGTTAAGTTGTGAGCATATTGTACAGATTCACTTAAAGGACACTCATAAAGTTAAACCCAATTATCCAGGTCAGTTTAGAGATCTTATCATAGGTGAAGGAGAAGTTGATTTTACTGCTATATTCAAAACGCTTAATGCCATGAATTATGTAGCACCCCTAGTTATCGAAATGTGGGCAAATGATGATAACTGGAAATCCAATATTATCACCGCTCAAAAACGATTAAAAGCAATAGGTGACAAAACAGATTTTCCGCTTTTTTTCTAACATTTTAATCATTTTTATTCCTTAAAGGATTAATACCATTGCTGTGATTGGGGGTGTTAAGCTCCTCGCAAGCCATTTAATGGTGGAGATTAACATGAAATAGTTTAACGTGTATTAAGTTTTGTGGTTAATGACGAAAACCAAGCTTTAACTCGCAGTTTATATTTTTATTTATCTTTTTATCTGCACGAGTTACAAATTTTATATATGTGTTTGCTTAGACATGATTATTTACTCTTTGCACTGCCATGTCTATCGTGTAATATAGATAGAATTATAAAAAAATGGAAAGAATTGCGGATATTGTATGAAATCAACGATAAAATCACTCTCTATCTTTTTTGTTACTTTGGCATTAGTGGGATGTGGATTAAAGGGCCCACTTTATCAGCCAGTTGAAAAGGCACAAACGCAACAAACCAAACTAACAACAACTGCCTCAATTCAATCTAATCTATTGATTAAAAATGCATAGTGGAGTAAGGTAATGGACTTTTTAAATTATCGACATGCTCGCTTATTTGCCAATCAAATAGCGATAGCCGCTCTTGCTAAGCACTATGGAACCCCGTTATATGTTTATTCGGCTGCTCACATAAGTAAACAGTTTTTAGCCTATGAACAAGCTTTGATCAATAATAAGCATTTAGTTTGTTATGCGGTTAAAGCTAATAGTAATTTAGCTGTTTTAAGTTTACTGGTAAAACTGGGGGCTGGTTTTGATATTGTTTCACAAGGTGAGTTAGAGCGAGTATTACAAGCGGGTGCCGATCCTAAAAAAATCGTTTTTTCTGGTGTTGCTAAATCAATCGTTGAAATTGAACGTGCGCTTGAAGTTGGCATTAAATGCTTTAATGTTGAATCTGAAGCCGAATTGTACCGAATTGATGAAGTTGCCAAACGATTAAATAAAACTGCACCGATTTCATTAAGAATCAATCCCGATGTAGACGCTAAAACACATCCTTATATCTCAACAGGTCTACGCGAAAATAAATTTGGGATTAGCTATGAGTTAGCTTTAGATGTTTACCGAAAGGCACGATCATTGGTTAATATTAATATTGTTGGTATTGATTGCCATATTGGTTCACAGTTAACTCAACTATCGCCATTTCTTGATGCTGCCGATCGCATACTCGCCTTAGTAGATAAACTACAATCGGATAATATTGTTATTAAACATATCGATTTAGGCGGTGGTTTAGGCGTGTGTTATAATAATGAGCAACCTCCTGCAGCATCACAACTTGTTACTGAGTTAAAAAACAAATTAGCTAATTATCCCGATATTGAAATTTTGTTTGAGCCAGGACGATCTATTGTTGCTAATTCAGGTGTGTTAATTACTAAAGTAGAATATACCAAACACCAAGATGGTAACCATTTTGCGATTGTTGATGCGGGGATGAATGACTTGATCCGTCCAGCACTTTACGATGCTTGGATGAACATATTGCCCGAAAAACAACCACAAGCTGGCGATGAATCTTTGGTATACAATGTTGTTGGGCCAATATGTGAATCAAGCGATGTACTGGCTTATCAGCGCCAGCTTTCGGTTAACCAAGATGATCTATTGGTCATTTGTGGCGCTGGTGCTTATGGCTTTAGTATGGCATCGAATTACAATAGTCATCCAAGGCCTGCCGAAGTGATGCTCATTGATGAACAACAACATAAATTAATCCGTGAGCGTGAATCTTTTGAAGATTTATGGCGCGGTGAAGTGGTTTTATAATATTTACATTATATCGAAATGCTCAATCACAATAGCATTTCCTTTTGAAGTTGCTGCTGGTTAACAGCCTAAACAGAAGAATAACAAACTAACATGTTTGACAATAGAAGGTAAACTAACGATGAACTTTTCAAAAATGCATGGACTCGGAAATGATTTTATGGTTATTGATGCAGTGACGCAAAATGTTCATCTTTCGACAGAAATGATTAAACGCATGGCAGATAGGTATACGGGGGTCGGGTTTGATCAGCTTCTTATTGTTGAGCCTCCTTATGTACCCGATAGTGATTTTCATTATCGTATTTTTAATTCCGATGGTTCTGAAGTTGAGCAGTGTGGTAATGGTGCTCGTTGTTTTGCACGTTTTGTTCGTTTAAAAGGATTAAGCCGAAAACGCGTGTTAAAAGTCAGCACCATGAGAGGTAATATTGTATTAACCGTCAATGATGATGATACAGTACGTGTGAATATGGGGGAGCCCATTTTCGAACCCAATAAAATCCCTTTCAAGGCTATTAAAGAAGAAAAAACTTATATCATTCGCGTACAAGAACAGACCATATTATGTGGTGTTGCATCTATGGGTAATCCTCACTGTGTGATTCAAGTTGATGATATTGTAACCGCAGAAGTTGCAACACTCGGATCACTATTAGAGCAACATGAGCGCTTTCCTGAACGCGCCAATATTGGGTTTATGCATATTATTGATCGCGAAAACATTAATTTGCGTGTATTTGAACGTGGGGTTGGCGAAACGCAAGCTTGTGGTACCGGGGCTTGTGCTGCGGTAGCAGTTGGTATTAATCAAGGGTTATTAAACCAACGCGTTAATGTTAATTTGCCAGGTGGCAAATTATTAATTGAATGGAAAGGTGGCAAGCATTCCCTTTATATGACTGGACCTGCTACGCATGTGTATGATGGCTTTATTGCCATTTAATTTTGATATTTTTACTGTATGGCTCTAACATTTGTTGATAGAAAACTTCATAAAATAAACTGATAATGGTGTTGATTTTATTTTATTTTATTTTTATGTTTGGCGTGATTCAATCAAAAGTAGAAAGCATTAGAAATATAAGATAATACGATAGACGTTAATTATGGTTGCTAAAAATACACGAAAGTTGAGAGCAAAACAAATACAACAACAGCCCTCATCGGAAAAATTAAATGACGACATTGTGAGTCAATATCTTATTGATAACCCTGATTTTTTTATGCGAAATGCGCGGTATGTTGAGTACATGCGAGTGCCCCACCCCGTTCGGGGGATTATTTCGTTACCTGAATGGAATATGGCTCGTCAGCGTAACAAAATTAAGCAATTAGAGTGTGAAATATCATTATTAATGGAACATGCCAGTGCTAACGAATTGCTGTTTAGACAACTGATGGATTTACAAATTGAATTGATTAAAGCGCAGGATCTCAATCAATTGATTGTATTATTAAATACATGGGCAAAATCGTTAGGCCTTAGCGGAGCTTATTTATATCTCTTTGACGATAAATGGCTGCTTAGTGCACCGTCAAATTACCATCACTTAGCTTTAAATTCATCACAATTTGATTTTATTCGTGTTAGACATTTACAGTATACTCAACAATATTTAGGCACTTTAAATTCAACTGAACTTGATTTTTTATTACCTGAACATGGTTATGTTGGGTCGGTGGCTTTATCTTTATTAGGGCAATTTGGAGATTTAGGGCTTTTAATGTTTACTAGCACTAATCCAGAACATTATCAAGCTGGGCAAGGTACATTGTTACTTGAGAAAATGAGTGAAATTTTGCCTATTTTAATTAGCCGATGGATTATGCGAAAAAAATAAGGAAATATCATGGTTCAGCTTAACGAAAATGCTAATGCTTCCTTAACATTGCCTGTCGATCAGTTTTTGAATTATTTAAAGTCAGAAAAGCAGCTCAGTTTAAATACTCAAATCAATTATCGACGTCAGCTTTATGCGCTTATTTCGCTGGCAAAAGAAAGTGAAATTTCAAATTGGCAGGATTTAGATTCATCAGCAGTAAGAGTGTTAATTAGTCGCAGTAAACAAAAAGGATTACAAGCAAGAAGCTTGTCATTAAGGCTATCGGCTTTGCGTAGTTTTTGTGATTGGATGGTAAAAAATGAACGTCTTACAGCTAACCCTGCTCGAGGAGTATTAAATCCAAAATTAGGTCAGCATCTGCCTAAAAATATTGATATTGACGAAATTAATCAATTGCTTGATATCGAAGCTAACGATCCGCTTTCAGTCCGCGACAGAGCAATGCTTGAAGTCATGTATGGTTCGGGGTTGCGTCTGTCCGAATTAGTTAGTCTTAATTGTCGAGAATTAAATCTTATCGATGGTGAAATTCGCGTAATGGGGAAGGGTAGTAAAGAACGGAAACTGCCATTAGGTCGGGAGTCTATCAAATGGATTAAACACTGGTTATCCATGCGAGATTTTTTTGTACCGCAAGATGATGCACTATTTATTTCAAAGTTAGGCAAACGAATTTCACCTCGTAATGTTGAAAAACGATTTGCACAATGGGGTGTTAAACAAGGGTTAAGTAGTCACGTTCATCCACATAAATTACGCCATTCATTTGCCACCCATATGCTTGAATCAAGTCGGGACTTGCGTGCAGTTCAGGAATTGCTTGGTCATGCCGATTTATCAACGACCCAAGTTTATACCCATTTAGATTTTTCACACCTGTCAGAAGTTTATGACTCAGCCCATCCGCGAGCCAAAAGGGGAAAATAACGATGCACTTTTATCGGTCTATTCATCGTATTAAAGCATTCACATTCGATCTTGATGATACGTTATATGATAACAGTATGATTGTTGAAAAAGCGGAAGAAGAAATGGTTAAAATGCTTCAACGTCATGAACAATTATGCACTTTAACGATATCCGACTTTTTTGCTGAAAAGTATGCAGTACTGGCATCCTATCCTGAAATTTATCATGATGTCATAGTTTGGCGAATTCAAACTATTAAATCGCTATTAAGTAAAACTAATATGCCAGTATCAAAATTTGCTGATGTGATTGATGAATCTGTTACCTGTTTTAATTTTTGGCGACACAAGATAAACGTTCCTGAATCAACTCATTTGCTATTAACCAAATTGGCAACTAAATATCCTTTAGCGGTGATTACTAATGGTAACGTTGATATTCATCAAATTGGTTTGGGTAACTATTTTCAGTTTTCATTACGTGGTGGTGAACACGGGCGTTCCAAACCTTTTCCCGAGGTTTTTGATTTGGCCTCTGATAAGCTAGCTATTCCATCACATCATATTTTACATGTGGGTGATAATCTATTGACTGATGTCAATGGTGCAATTAATAACGGCTTTTTGGCTTGCTTTATCAATATTTATCATCGTGATATTTTACACCTTGATAATGCAATATGTTTGCCCCACATAGAAATAACTCAATTGTCAGAATTGGAGAATCTGTTATAATTATTTCTTTTTCTGTATAAATAGACAGTAAATTTACATAAAGATAGATTAAATTCTGATAAATTTCACTTAAAGAAACTTATCATTAGATTCTGTTCGATTACAGTCGTCAAAATATCTCGGAATATGATAAAAATATTAATAATACACTCAATATTAATGCTGGTTAATGTTTTCTATTATCAAAATAGGTTTGAATTTAATGGAAATTAATAAAACATTATTAGATGGACTGAATGCAGAGCAACAAAATGCTGTCACCACTGATAACCAATATACCATTGTTCTTGCCGGTGCTGGGAGCGGTAAAACTCGCGTTTTAGTTCATCGTATTGCTTGGCTTTGTCTTGAAAAGTATTATTCGCCTAGTTCTATTTTTGCCGTTACATTTACCAATAAAGCTGCTGCTGAAATGCAAGAACGGATTCAAGCATTAGTCGGTGAGGGTTATTTCAATGGTATGTGGGTGGGTACGTTTCATGGATTGACCCATCGTTTATTACGCATGTTCTCTGAGCAAGCTAATTTGCCACCTAATTTTCAACTTATTGATACAGAAGATCAAATTCGGCTTATCAAGCGAATTTTTCGTGAACTAAAAATCGACGAAAAACAGTGGTCAGCCAAACAGTGTGCTGGTTTTATTTCCACTCAAAAAGAAAAGGGACTTCGTGCGGATGATATTGTTCCTGAAGATCCTAAACAAGTCATGTGGCAAACGATTTATCGCGATTATCAAGCCATTTGTGATAGAGTCGGTTATGTTGATTTTTCTGAATTAATTCTAAGATCTTATGAACTGCTTTGCCGTGATAACGAAGTTTTAGCTTATTGTCATCATCGCTTTAGTAATATATTAATTGATGAATTTCAAGATACTAATAAAATTCAATATCGGTTGGTGCAAAAAATAGCGGGTAATACAGCTAATGTGATGATTGTTGGTGATGATGACCAGTCTATCTATAGTTGGCGCGGTGCTAATGCGGATAATCTTCAATTATTTAGCAATGATTATCCTGAAACAGAAATTATTCGTTTAGAGCAAAATTACCGTTCAACAGGTAATATTTTAGATGTAGCGAATAGCTTGATAGCGCAAAACCGAAATCGATTGGGTAAGAATCTATGGACTGATAGAGGCGAGGGTGAAAAAATTTCGCTTTATATTGGTTTTAATGATATCGACGAAGCAAGATTTGTTGTGAGTCAAATAAAAAAATGCCATCAAGAAGGTGAAAAGTTTGCAGATTGCGCTATTTTGTACCGCAATAATCTACAATCGCGCCTACTTGAAGATACATTATTACAAGCAGGATTACCTTACCAAATTTATGGCTCCATTCGTTTTTATGAAAGACAAGAAGTTAAATTAGCGCTTGCCTATTTGCGACTATTGCATGATCACAATAATGACATGGCGTTTGAAGCTACAATCAATACTCCAACTCGAGGTGTTGGTAATATCACGCTAGATAAAGTTAGGTTGACAGCAAAGCAACATAATATTTCGTTATGGAATGCATGCTTAATGCTAATTCAAAGCAATGCATTGACTGAAAGACAGTGCTCAGGTATTAGTCGCTTTTTGGAATTGATGGAATCTATCTATAATGAAGTTGGGGAGCAACCATTTTACAAGCAGCTTGATGCCATTATTAAATTATCTGGTGTATTGCAGATGTATGAGCAAGAACCTGGTATTAAAGGGCAAGCAAGGTTAGAGAATCTTGAAGAATTAGTATCAGCCGCTGAGCAGTTCTATCGTGCTAATGAAAACACAGTTATTCAAGATAGTATAACAGGTAAAACTTTGACAGTTTTAGAATCATTTTTGGCTTATACTTCACTAGAAAGCCGAGATGTGATTAATGAACAAGATTCAGTTCAGTTAATGACACTGCATTCAGCTAAAGGTCTTGAATTTGATAATGTATTTATTGTTGGGTTAGAAGAGGGCATATTTCCAGACTTACGATCGTCTCAAGAATTCGATAAAATGGAAGAAGAAAGGCGTCTTGCTTATGTTGGTATTACTAGAGCACGTAAATGCCTAACATTGTCATTAGCTCAGATAAGGCGTCTATATGGCCGTGAGGAGCGAAATTTACCGTCACGTTTTCTAGCAGAATTACCTGTTGATAAATTAAATGAAATTAGTTATCAAGGTAATATCACGCTATCTAAGAAAAAAGAACCTTATCCTAAGAAAAAGCCTCAATGTGATGGTTATAAATTAGGTCGTAAAGTATTACATAACCGTTTTGGTGAAGGAACTATAGTCAACCTTGATGGCGAAGGCGATCACAAACGAGCACAAATTGCTTTTGTTAATGAAGGCATTAAATGGTTGGTAGTTAAACTGGCAAACCTAACTTTATTGTAGGTTTTTCTTTTGAATAAGATTGGTTAATTATGTGATTAAATGGGAATTAAGTGTTAAATTAATTCCCGCTTTTGTATATATTATTGATCAGCTTGTTCTTTTACAGCCTCAGAAAAAATTTGGTCGAACGACTTGTTGGTTCGATTGCAAATCCAATTATTATTCGCATAATCAAAATGATACCCTTGATTGCGAGTGGCTAGCCAAACTTGAAATAGTGGTTCTTGGGTATTAACAATAATCTTACTGCTATTGGGAAAACTAACTGTGATGACATTGCCGTTTGTTTCATAATCTAAATCGATGTCATGCTCATCTGCATAACCATCCAAAAACAGCTCGATTTTATTAAATAACTGATCAGCAAGCGTATGGAATTGTTTGATATTCATAAAGGTGTAATCATTCAGGTAAATAATGGCGTGATATTAGCATAAATGGATATACTCTGCCACAGCAAGGTGGCAAGAGTTAAATAAGTATTGACTTAATTATTCATTTGCAAGAGGCAAAGAACAAGCAATAACAAGTAGCTTATATTGTTCTTGGTCTTGGCTCACCGCTAACCAGCGGTTTGGCATTTGAATGGTATTAACTAATTTTCCATCACCAAAGTTGTTTTCGATTGTTCTAAGTACACCTTTCGCTAACTCCATTTTGTCACAATTGGCATAATAATCAATTTCAATGGCGTGATAGGGCGTTACAGTACTATCATCATTTTTTTGCACTAATGCTGGGCTATAATTTGTCACTTCTTTAAACATACGAATTTTGGCATTGAAAGGATGAAGCTTAATTGAATTCCTATCTAAAAAAGAATAACCAACAGTATTATCTTCTTTTGATTTAGACGTTGGAATAAATTGTTCACCTACTCTAGGATCTTTTAAACTCTCTACTGCTGTATTGGTATTCGTTTTAGCGTCAACATTAGCTTGTTCTACAACTGCATGACTAAATGTTGCAAAAGAAAAAAGGATTAAGAATAAACTAAGTTTTTTCATTAAATATTATCTCCATGTGTTAAAGCCGCTTCTGTAGGGTTAGCTTGTGGTTGAGATTGTTGTACTTGTTTTTCTTTTTGCTTTTTCTCTTTGTAGGCTTTAATCTGTTCTTGACGTTCGGCTTCTTGTTTTTCAATGATTGGTTTTAGATCAGGGCGAGTTGCAAGAAGCGTCTCTTTATCCAAATCACCTTGAATAGAACAAAAAACACTACTTTTATTATTGGTAGAAAGTTCTAAATAAAGTGACTTATTCATCGTGCCGAGTCTTGGAATAACACCATCAATAGCATAAGGATCATTTTGCCATTCTGGCGATTTCAATTGGCGATCATAAATTTTTGCGTTTGCTATATAAATATCAGTGTTGTATGGCAACCAATTAATATTATTTAAAGTGGCTTTAATTTCATCTTCAGTATTATTAAAGATGAACCCCCAGTATAAAAAGTGACCAGATAATGAAGTTGGAATATAGATATTTTGATAACCAGTAATTTCTAAGCCACGATACTTAAGTGGTTTTTTAAACAGGACTTTATTCTTATCATTTTGTTGAATAGATTCAACAGGAATATAAGTTACGTTATCGGGTGTTGTCATTAAGTCAACATATTGACTTATTGATTCTTGATGGATAGCAAGTTGCTCAAAAAACTGATTGTTACATTGAAAAAATGTATCGATTACCTTATCAGTTTCACTCTTCTTATTGTTGGTTTGTGCAAAAGTTATACAAGAAAATAAAGCTGCACACAAAAGCACAGAAAGTTTTTTTAGAAGCATGTGAAAATCCTTTGTTCAATAATTATACTTATTGTTTTGTAAACCTATTGTAAAGTAATGTAAACGCTCGTGTCAATTAACATCCTATAAATTTTCAATAAAAATCATTAAATCTCCGTTTTTAAAAGATATTTTAACCAAATTGCTAATTGCTTTGTTTCTTAAACTAACACTGCCACCTAAGAATAGAGTTTTGTCAATCAAAGGATACTGGAAGCCGGTGATGGTTAACCCCGTTACTTTGGAAAGCGGCATGAGTGAAATGATATGATCTTTTACATTAGTAATTTCTAAATAAGGCTTGGAAAAAAAGAAATGGCAATAATTATCGTAAAAAGTGATTCGATATTGATGATAATATTTCATTGCAACAGAAATATTTCCCAAAAAGTGATCGCTAGCACGACCACAAGCACCATAAACATCAAATTCTGTTATTCCTTTACTGGCTAAAAATAAAATAGCCTTTTCAAAATCAGTCTTATTTTGGTCTGGAGTGTGAATGATTTCGGTTTCAGGCGGAATTGTTTTGTTAACCTGATAGCTGTCTAAATCTCCAATAATAAAATCAGGCTCGATTGACAATGCTGACAGATAATTATGGTAAGCGCCATCTGTACAAGCGATATAGGTGTACTTTTCTAAATTGCAAAAGTCATGCAATGGCGGCTCACCATTGACAAAGAGTAAGGCTTTATTTTGTGACATTGGCTTTCCTTTTTTGGTTTACCTGATTGGTTAATTACAATGCTAACGTATAAGCCATGATAATCGCATCTTCTTGTTTACCTTCAGTTGTTGGATAATAATTTTTTCGAACCGTTATTTGATTAAACCCCAGCGCATGGTATAACTCGATTGCAGGGCTATTTGATTGTCTGACTTCGAGCCAAAGTGTTGAAATCGGGCAGGGCGATTTTATGGTTATTAATTTATCTATCAAATGGTTGAGCAAAGCTTTTGCTAGTCCCTGTTTTCTAAAATGGGGGTGTATTACAATATTAAATAGATTTGCTTCATCAAAGGCATGTTGGCAAATGCAAAATCCGATGATTTGGTTATCAACGGCTATTTTAAAATTTAAATAACGATCGCCTTGGTTTGAAAAGAATGTCTGTTTTGACCAAGGAATAGCATGACAGATCTGTTCTAATTCAAAGGCTTTTGTTAAATCATGTTCGGTCAGGGTGGAAATAGTTTTCATATTGACATAATTGTTGCCACAGTAAGCGTTTTTGTTTTGGTGTTTTTGCAAGTTGATCTAAGCTAGTTGTTTGAATGGTTAATGGATTTTGCCAAGATTCTTCGGGCTTAACATCAATAAACCAAATCACAGTCCTAATATCATTTGCTGGTACGATGAGTTGGGATGGTGTTAATACTAACACCTGATCTTGAGTAAGGCTAATTGCATTTAATATATCCCAATAGATTTTTTGGGTTGGTTGCGCTTTGGCAACAACAATTAATCGGATCTTATCACTGATATGGGGTGCGATTTCACCTTTAAAGACATGCGTGTTACGCAAAACATATTGCGTTATATTGCATTGTTTTAGATACCAATCTTGTTGCGCCATTATTGACTTACTGTTTTTTATTAGAGATTAAGGGTAGTTAATTGTATAATCATCTCATCAAATTATAAAGTTTTTTCATTGAGGAAATATGGCAACATCTGCTTTTACTCCAGCAAGTCAAGTAATTGAGCGTCATCAAACATTATTTAACGATAAAAATGTGATCATCGCTGGTGATATTCAAGACAGTTATCCCGCTATCATGGAAGCAAATCAAGTTAAGATTCATTGCACACAATTTCATACTTATTTGCGTTTAAAAAATAGTGTTCGTGGCAAGTATACCTATTTTTCATTGTTGCCAGAAGCAGAACTCTATGCCGGTATGGATACGCTAATTTACTATTGGCCAAAAACAAAAAGCGAAGCGCAATTTCAACTTTCTTATTTATTGCATAATATGCCAAAAGGCAGTGATATTTTTATCATCGGTGAAAATAGAACAGGTGTAAAAAGCGTGGAAGCTTTATTGAGTGATTTTGGTACAATTCAAAAAATCGATAGTGCAAGGCGTTGTGGTTTATATCATTTTCAGGCGGATAGCCGTTTAGCCTTTAATCTTGATGAATGGTGGTTAAGTTATCATTTAACTATTGAAAATCAAAATATTGAAATCAAAAGTTTACCCGGTGTTTTTAGCCAAAAAGGGTTAGATGCTGGCAGCGAATTACTCTTAAATGCATTGATGGATCATGCTGATATTATTAAGGGTAATGTATTAGATGTGGGATGTGGTTCAGGCATCTTATCCACGGTGCTAGGTAAATTATACCCTGATATTACTACATTAACGTTATCTGATGTAAGCAGTTCAGCAATTGAATCAAGTAAAGCCACGTTAAACCGTAATCATGTTAATGCCACAGTTGTGGCGAGTGACGTTTTTTCAAATCTAAATGATAAATATCATCTTATTGTTTCGAATCCACCTTTTCATGATGGCAAAGAGACAAATTACACAGCCGTTAATGCGTTAATTAAAGAGGCGAAAAAACACCTAAAATTAAATGGTTATTTGTGCATTGTGGCAAATTCATTTTTACCGTATCAAACTATTTTAGATGAAACATTTAAAAGCGTTGAAGTGATTGCCCAAACGACAAAATTTAAGGTTTATCTAGCAAGCCATTAATAAGTGCAGTTTGTTTATTTTGTCTTAAAAGAGAAATAAGTTGCAATACATATCATAAGCCCTAAAAAATAGGGCGATGCTATCGCTCTATTTATAACATGTGAATATTTAGACTTAACCTGAATTCACTACTATTGATAAGAACTGTTTTTAATGCTTGAATTTCATTATCAGTAAAATCACAACGCGTAAAGTTTTGATCAAGAATAATAGGAACAGGATTATTTTTCCCGATTATGGCCAAGACATTACATTTATTTTTAGTCATATCACCTATAATAATTGGTCCACCGTTTGAGTCTTTATTAAAAACGGCTACACATTTAACATCTACACCTTGTGCATTTTTTGCATGATATATAGCAGTTATTGTTTTACCATAAGATGTTAATTTAATCGGAACAATAGCAAGAGTTAATCTTTGTCCATTGATTTCATTGATAACTTTTCTCATTTTATGTATTCTTAAGATAGTTACTAAACCCATCCATACAGGCAACATAAATAAAAGAGTAAGAACAGTCGTAATCACAAATACCCTCAGCATATTATCAATAGCTAAATTGATTGTTACTAGTGAAGGATCATCGGCAGAAGCCACAGTTACAACTTGATTATTTTTGCTTATTCCACCAGGGAGAGCTCGCTTAATAACTTGTCCTGTATTAGTGGTAATTTTCACTGAACAATTCTCAATAATACGTCTTGTATTACATTTTACTTCTGCATGATAGTCAACCACAACTGGATTCCGTGATATTTTATAATCATCAATTAATCCAGGATAATGATTCAGGGCCATAAACATAGCTAATGCAAAGCAAAATATTATCGCAAATATTGTTTTTATTTGATGTAATATGCCTTCTTGCTTTAGTTTCATAACTTTTAAAGGGCGAGTTGGAAATACTTCCACTACTTTATTCATCAATCCCATTTTATCGTTTCCTTATTAAAAATAAAAATTTCATGCTTAAAGGCTGAAATTGTGAATTTAAAAGCTAACCTTTAATCACAATAAAATAAATAAGTTATTAGGGCGTGTTGATCTTTCGTGATTATTTTTTAGACGGCATGATGTGAGTTATAATAATTCTGCAAAAAACAACCCTAACTCGATTCATCATGCCAAGAACAATGCTAACAGATAAACGGTGGGAAAAGCTACTACAAATAATGAAAAATACCGGCCGAGTTTATAATAAATCCGAGCATCGGATGACGTTTGAAGGGATCCT
>NZ_JBXSQJ010000011.1:0-81072 GCF_057063585.1 Gilliamella sp. X-60
TTAACGATTTATAATACCGAAAGACCGCATGAGGCGTTAAATAACATGACACCGATTGAGTATAAAACACTAAAACAAGCAGCATGATTTTCTACGTGAGTTGTGTACTAGGTTTGGGGTATTTACAGCACCACTTTAGCTATTACTATTTTTATGCACTATTGTAGTAAATAAAGCCTATCTGTAGTATTGCTTATTGTGTCATATCTCATTCAATTTAAAAACACACTATTTACTTACAAAAAATCTGTTGGTCAACTTATTAATTTTATATTGTTTTTTGTTTTTGTGCGGCAGTGGCGGTGATATCGTCAGAAGCGAAAGATACCAGTAAAAACAAACTTGACACAGGCACAATCAGCTTTAGTGATATCAAAAACAAAGCGGATTTTAAAGTTAGCCACGTCTCAGTCAGTGGCGGCACTGGCGGAGCGAGCGCCCCGACGGCGTATCAAAACAGCGAAAAAGAGTCCAGCATAACGCATTCAGCGGTAGAAAATGGGCAACTCATCATCCGTAATAAAGACGACCAAAAACAAGATATCAACGAACTAAGCCGAGATACCGAGCATGCGAATAACTCACTGAAACCGATATTTAACAAACAAAAAGAGCTAGACAAATTAGAATCGGTAGAGCTAGTTAAAGACATCGCTCAACAGGCAAAAGGAGTGGTAAACAAATATGACCGCCTACAGGCGCAAAAAGAGGTAGATAAAAACAAGGAAGCGTTATCGAAAAAAGAAGCGGAGAAAGCCTATAATAAGTTAAGTGCGGAAGAACAAGCACGGATTGATTTTAATAAATATTATGAAGACAATAAAGACTACTGGTATTCAGAGGCGGTAGACAGCCAATTACAAGCCAACCACCCCCCCCAAAAAATCTGGGCACCATGGGGGGAGATGTCAGCAAAGGGATTGACACAGCGACATCAATTATCACAGGCATTATTACCGGTGACATTACAGGAGGCCTTGCGGGGGCCAGTGCGCCATGGATAGCCGAGCAGATAAAACTGCACACAGGGCATATGGATAAAGACGGCAACTGGGTAAGTGATAATGAAACAGCAAGATTAGTATCTCATGCTATACTGGGTGCGGTGGTAGCCGAATTACAAGGCAACTCAGGCTTAGCAGGGGGAGCCGGTGCCGTAGGCGGCGAGCTGGCGGCAAAAGTCATCATTGATAACCTCTATGGTGGAAAAGACATCAAAGACCTTACTGAAGTTGAAAAACAAAACATCAGCGCATTAACCCAATTAGTGATGGGGTTATCAACCGCAGTGAGTGGCGGAGATGCGGGAGACATCAGCACTTCGATAGCTGCGAGTAAGAATGCGTGTAAATACCCCAAACCTAGTACACAACTCACGTAGAAAATCATGCTGCTTGTTTTAGTGTTTTATACTCAATCGGTGTCATGTTATTTAACGCCTCATGCGGTCTTTCGGTATTATAAATCGTTAACCATTCTTCGGTTATTCTCCTTGCTTGTGCTAAGTTGTTAAAAAGATATAAATCGAGTACTTCAGTACGATAGGTACGATTAAATCGTTCAATATAACCATTTTGATAAGGACTACCGGGCTGGATATAATCAATGTTTATACCATGTAACTTTGCCCAGTTTATAAAGGTTTTTCCTGTAAATTCTGGCCCATTATCGACTCGTATTTTTAATGGATACCCATGATATTCGGCCAGTTTATCTAAGTAACGGGTAATTCTCCCTGCCGGTAAGCTTACTGCAATATCAATGCCTAGCGCCTCACGATTAAAGTCATCGATGACATTGAAAGTTCTAAACCGGCGTTGATTGCGGCTACTGTCACTCATAAAATCCATTGACCAACATTCACCTTGTTTATTAGGAACCAATAGCTTTTCTGGTGTTCGTTGGGGGATACGTTTTTTACGTTTAGCCCTAATATTAAGTTTCAACTCACAATACACCCGTTTATGATTCCATTTATAGCCGAGCTTTTTGATACGATTAAAGCATTTAGGAAAGCCCAGCGTAAATGCCGGTCTGTGATAGCATTCAATACCGAAATAATCACCGAATCATCCAGTAACTTAGGTTGATAATAGTAAGCACAATGGCTTAAGCCAACAATGGCACAACTCATCGCAATAGTAACAGAATGATTTTGTTGTAGTTGCTGTGCCCACGTTTTACGTGCCTTTGTGG
Source organism: Gilliamella sp. X-60 (assembly GCF_057063585.1). Classification (NCBI taxonomy): domain Bacteria; kingdom Pseudomonadati; phylum Pseudomonadota; class Gammaproteobacteria; order Orbales; family Orbaceae; genus Gilliamella; species Gilliamella sp. X-60. The sequence goes on from NZ_JBXSQJ010000011.1 coordinate 2,197, forward strand.
GCACTAAAGCTTTTTTATGATTTCTTCCTGAAGCTGGGATTTTAAGCTCAGTTCGGCAAACATCTGTTTAAGCTTACGGTTTTCAGCCTCCAGCTCCTTTAAGCGTTTGATGTCCGAAGTTTCCATGCCGCCGTATTTTTCCCGCCATTTATAGAAAGTTGAATTACCCATGCCATATTTACGGCAGAGCTCCTTGACAGGAATACCCGCTTCAGCTTCTTTTAAAATAGCTACGATTTGATGTTCAGTCATTTTTTTCATAATTAAATCCCCTTTACTTTTATCATAGAGAATTTTCTACTTTTTTGCTGTACTATTTTAGGGGATAGTTACAATATTTTGTAACACTTTTTCAAAAAACAATTTCATTATTTCCCATTTATCTCATCATTCTGTTATTATTTATCATGTTCTATTTCAACAGAATCCTAATGGGTGGCTTGGGTACAGCGATAGCTGTCGAGGGTGGTGATATCTAAGATGTGAATATAGGGGGGCTGCAGATAAAAATTCAGTTGAGAATAATTTATTAAGTAATTAGGTTTTCTCTCAAATTTAATATTCACCCCCCCAAAATTGTTTGGAAAAATGTTGTTTTTTAATTATGCCAAGGCTCTTTAAAATAGATTTATTGATCGAATGTCTAATCTATATAGTATTTTGTTTTTTCAAACCTACTAATGAATTGTTTTCTGAACCATAATGCTATCATTCTTTTTTTCTTATCTTTTTTAAATAGCTTTTTTCTATATTCAGAGCGTTGTTCGATGAGTGGTGCTCTATCAGTATGTATTGATGAATTTAATAGATTTTTATCATTAGTTGTTATAAGACTGGGTAATGTTGCATATATTTTGATACCGGTACATAATTTCATTATTCTAAACATATCAGCTTCATAACGAATAGGAAATAAAAATTTAATTAACTTTTTTGCGGTATCATGAGTGATGATATATCCATTAGCTCTAACTGCTCTTGTTACTTCAAAAACCTCAAAACTATCTAAGTTAAATTTTTTGTTAACAAGGTAGTGAAAATCGGAAACTAATGAAAAAATACCTTTTTTAGTATTTTTAGCTTTAAAGCTATTTAAAAAATCAGGTAATTTTCTATCTAATACGGCATCATCTTCGAGAATTAAGGCATAAGGTAAATTGTTTTGAATAATTTTTTTGTATATATTTAAGTGACTGAGTGCACAGCCTATTTCACCCTTTGTTAAAAGGTTATTTGGATAATCGTAGACTGTATTTTGAATAAATGAATCAGATAAAGTATTGCCATCAATAGCATTGTAAATTTCAAAGTCTAGTTTTAATTTCTCGCATTCTTTTTTGATGTGTTCTCTTTTTTTCGATTCTTTTTCTAAATTTATTATAAAAATTTTCATTTTGTTTACCTTTTTTATAATGATCTCTAAATTGTAACATACTGATAAAAACTTATTAACAAATGATCTACAAAAGCAGATAACTTAAGTATATACTCTTTATCAATTTAGTTCGATTTATCATAGCGTATATTGGTTGTGAGTAATTCAATGACTAGTATTAATTTTCATCAATATTTTTAAGGATCATTTTGTATGATTATAGGTAATGTTAATCATTTAAGGTTAGTTCCTTATTTACCTTCCAAAATAAAACAATCTATTGAATATATTAAAGACAACGTTAATATTAATACACCTATAGGGCGCTATGATATTGATGGGGATAAGATGTTCTTTATGGTGTCTGATAGTCGAACGCGTCATATTTGTGATGCTAAGCCGGAATATCATGAAAAATATATCGATGTTCAGATTGTTTTGGAAGGGCAAGAGGGGATGGCTGTGAACATGTTACCGCCCTATACCAAAGTGTTAGACGATAAATTAGCAGAAAATGATATTGCTTTTATTGAAACGCCAAAAGAAGAAACCATGTTAGCTTTACAGCCCGATGATTTTATCGTTTTTTTCCCAAATGAAGTACATAAACCCCTTTGTGCAATTGATAGTAAGATTGCAACTGTCCGAAAAGTTGTGATAAAAATCGCATTGGATTATTTATAATCTGATTAAGGATAATAGTTATAATATGATAACTAAAATAGCGGTTATTGGTGAATGCATGATTGAACTGGCGATCAAACAAAATTCGACTGAGCGTAGTTTTGGCGGCGATACACTTAACACCGCTATTTATTTGTCACGTTTACTTAAAGATAATGATTTTGCAATTCATTATGTAACGGGAATTGGCACTGATCCTTTTAGTCAAGAGATGTTAGATAATTGGCAAAAAGAAAATATTCAAACTGATTTAGTGCAAAGAATGTCAGATAAGATGCCTGGTCTTTATTCTATTGTGACCGATGAGCAGGGTGAGCGTTCTTTTTATTATTGGCGTAATGACGCTGCAGCTAAATTTTGGTTGCAAACAGCCGAAACAAATAAGATAACGCAGCAAATTGCTCAGTATGATTATGTGTATTTGAGTGGTATTAGTATCGCTATTTTAGATGCTGAAAGCATCCTTAAATTATTAGAACTTTTAAAATGTGTTAAGGCCAATGGTGGTAAAGTTATTTTTGATAATAACTTTCGTCCACGTTTATGGCGTAGCCTTGATTTGGCTCGTAGTGTTTATGCCGATATTCTTAGCTTTACTGATATTGCATTTTTGACGCTAGATGACGAAGATTTGTTATGGGGCAAATTGCCTTATGAGCAAGTTATTGAACGTACAAAAAAATTTGGCGTAACTGAAATTGTTATTAAACGAGGCAGTGATAGCTGTATTATTGATTCAGCTGAAGGTCGTTTTGACGTTCCGGCTAATAAAATAGCTAAAGACAAAGTGATTGATACTACCGCTGCAGGAGATTCTTTCAGTGCTGGCTATCTTGGTGCGCGTTTACATGGAAGCAGTCCATCACAATCAGCATTACAGGGTCACTTGGTGGCTGGTACGGTTATACAATATCGCGGTGCAATTATCCCTGTCGAAGCCACGCCGAAATTAATAGAATTAAGTCAATAAATTAAGTTTATTCAGCGAAAAACGGTTAGTCATGGCCGTTTTTTGTTCTAGTTTTAGAAACTAATATTTTCAGTTTATATTCTTGTCAAAAAGTTTCAGAAAAGACCATGTTTTAATATAAAATTGGTCAAGTAATAGATTCATTTATATAGTTGTATATTTCATCAAATGTTACTGGTATAATATACAGTTGATTTTCTATTCATTTAGTTTAAAAACACACATAAGAAGAGATCTATGTCAATCAAAGATATCGATATTCGTGGCGCTCGCACGCACAATCTAAAAAACATTAATGTAACCATTCCAAGAGATAAGTTAGTTGTTATCACCGGTCTTTCGGGATCAGGTAAATCTTCGTTAGCATTTGATACTCTCTATGCTGAAGGGCAACGACGTTATGTTGAATCGTTGTCGGCGTATGCTCGTCAGTTTTTATCATTGATGGAAAAACCTGATGTCGATCATATTGAAGGTTTATCGCCAGCTATTTCGATTGAGCAAAAATCGACTTCACATAATCCTCGCTCGACAGTTGGAACTATCACTGAAATTTATGATTACTTACGTTTGCTTTTTGCCCGAATTGGTGAACCTCGTTGCCCTAATCATCATTTACCATTAGCAGCACAAACGGTGTCACAAATGGTCGATAGTATTATGGGATTACCTACTGAAAATCGTTATATGCTGCTAGCACCTGTGGTCACCGAACGTAAAGGTGAATTTGTTAAATTATTTGAGCAACTAGCAGCTAGTGGTTATATTCGGGTAAGAGTAGATGGTGATGTCTATGATCTTTCTGATCCACCCATGCTTGAACTGCAAAAAAAACATACCATTGAGGTTGTTGTTGACCGTTTCCGTATTCGTGATGATTTAAAGCTTCGTTTGGCCGAGTCGATTGAAACCGTGCTTTCGATCACTAATGGTATTGTTAAAGTGGCAAATTTGGATGATCCTCAAGCTGAAGAATATCTGTTTTCGGCTAATTTTGCCTGCCCAATTTGTGGTTATAGTATTTCAGAGCTAGAGCCTCGATTATTTTCGTTCAATAACCCAGCAGGCGCATGCCCTGAGTGTGATGGTTTGGGCGTGCAACAATATTTTGATCAAAAGCGTATCGTGCAAATGCCAGAAGTTTCGTTAGCTGCTGGTGCGATTAAAGGTTGGGATCGTCGTAACTTTTACTATTTCCAGATGCTAAAATCATTAGCGGAACATTATAAATTTGATATTGATAAACCCTATGAAAAATTACCTGAAAAGGTAAAAGATATTTTATTAAATGGTTCAGGTAATACCGAGATCCAATTTATCTACACCAATGATCGTGGTGATGTGGTTAAACGTAAACATCCGTTTGAAGGCATCATCAATAACTTAGCTCGTCGGTATAAAGAAACTGAATCACAAACTATTCGTGAAGATTTAGCCAAATATATTAGCCATCGACCTTGCCCTTGTTGTGGCGGTTCAAGGTTGTGTACAGCAGCAAGAAATGTATTTATTAATGATACTAATCTACCGGCCATTAGTGATTTAAGCACTCAAAAAGCGAAAGATTTTTTCGATCAGTTGTCATTAACAGGGCAACGAGCTCAAATTGCCGAAAAAATCTTAAAAGAGATCAACGACCGTTTACAATTTTTGATTAATGTTGGGCTTAACTATTTAACACTTTCACGCTCAGCTGAAACCTTATCAGGAGGAGAAGCGCAACGTATTCGATTAGCTAGCCAAATTGGTGCGGGGCTGGTTGGTGTGATGTATGTATTAGATGAGCCTTCTATCGGATTGCATCAGCGCGATAACACTCGTCTAATTGACACTTTAACGCATTTACGTGATTTAGGTAATACTGTCATTGTGGTTGAACATGATGAAGAAGCAATTATGGCTGCTGATTATGTGATTGATATTGGACCTGGAGCAGGGGTTCATGGTGGTGAAGTTGTTGCGCAAGGTACGCCTAAGCAGATTATGGCATGTAAAAAATCTTTAACAGGCCAATACTTATCTGGTAAAGAAAAGATTGAAATTCCAACTGCGCGCACTAAAGTTGATAAGAAAAAAATATTATCACTTATTGGCGCTACCGGAAATAACCTTAAAGATGTAACATTAAATATTCCGGTTGGATTATTTACTTGTATTACTGGTGTATCAGGTTCAGGTAAATCAACACTAATTAATGATACGTTATATCCTCTTGCACAAAATGAACTCAATGGTGCCGAAAAAACAGAAATAGCGCCATATCAAGCCATTAAAGGGCTTAACCATTTTGATAAGGTCATTGCGATCGACCAAAGTCCAATCGGGCGTACACCGCGTTCTAATCCTGCAACTTATACTGGATTTTTTACTTCTATCCGTGAACTTTATGCTGGTGTACCAGAATCCCGCGCACGAGGCTATAATCCTGGGCGATTTAGTTTTAATGTTAAGGGAGGACGATGTGAAGCTTGCCAAGGTGATGGTTTAATTAAAGTTGAAATGCACTTTTTGCCGGATATTTATGTTCCTTGTGATCAGTGTCATGGCGCTCGTTATAATCGTGAAACCTTAGAGATCAAATATAAAGGTAAGTCTATTAACGAGATTTTGAATTTGACAGTTGAAGAAGGGCGTGAATTTTTTGATGCAGTACCGATGATTGCTCGTAAATTACAAACCCTAATTGATGTAGGTCTTTCTTATATTACCATTGGGCAATCAGCAACAACATTATCAGGTGGTGAGGCACAACGTGTAAAACTTGCAAAAGAATTATCGAAGCGAGATACTGGACGCACTTTATATATATTAGATGAACCAACAACAGGTCTACATTTTGCTGATGTTAAACAATTACTAGCGCAATTGCATTCATTGCGAGATAAAGGCAATACAATTGTTGTGATTGAGCATAATTTGGATGTGGTTAAAACAGCTGATTGGATAGTTGATTTAGGTCCAGAAGGGGGTAATGGTGGGGGAGAGATTATTGCCGAAGGGACACCTGAAGAGGTTGCTAAATCTAAACATTCCTACACTGGAAAATATTTAAAACCGTTGTTGGAAAAATAATAAACTAAGTAGGATTGTATTATTACTACTTAGCGTAGATAGAACGGGCAAGGTATGACGTCTGTTCTATTATACTTTACCAGCAAGTAGAGTCAGATACAGGTTTTAAGGTGCTGATTAGCATTTAGCGTTCGATTATTAAAGGCGGCAAATGAAAGGAGTGATATTGTGGCATTTCAAATGGTATTAATGATCATAATGGCCTATTTTTTGGGATCGCTTTCTGGTGCAATGATTATTAGCCATATCATGCATTTGCCTAATCCTTCAGAACATGGTTCGCACAATCCAGGGGCAACCAATATTTTACGGCTTAATGGTAAATTACCCGCCATTTTTGTTTTAATTTTTGATATGCTAAAAGGTACGATTCCGGTTTATATTTCTTATCGACTTGATATTCCTCCTTTCTTTTTAGGTATTATAGGTATTTTTGCTTGTTTAGGTCATATGTTTCCCTGTTTTTTTCATTTTCGTGGTGGTAAAGGTGTTGCCACTGCGTTAGGTATGATGGTCCCCATAGGATTTGATTTTACAGGTTGCTTTATTTTAACTTGGTTACTTACATTATTTATCACTGGGTATTCTTCTGTTGCAGCAATAGTTGGTTTTCTTATGGCGCCATTTTATGTTTGGCTATTCAAACCTGAGCTTACTTTACCTGTTGCTATGCTTTCTTGTTTGATTATCATTCGTCATAATAGTAATATTATGCGCCTTTTAAAGGGTGAAGAACCGAAAAGTTACTATCATAGCAAGAGTAAACAATAGTCTAAAATTTATATGCAATCAGTATTAATTTAACGATTGTTTCTGAAAACAGTTGTCGCTATGCATTATTTTAACTATTAATTTTCTGTAAGTTTTTTTCAACTTTCATTATTATTAAATTAAACAACTAAAATAATTCTTGTTTGATAGATTATTGAAAAAAGGTATTATTAACTTAAAATTTAAATATGTGAGAATCAAATAATACATGCAAATAAGCCCATTATTAGAATCGCTTATAGAAGCACTGCGTTGTTTACCGGGCGTTGGTCCCAAATCGGCACAACGAATGGCCTTTCATTTATTGCAACGCAATCGACAAGGTGGAATAAAATTAGCTCATGAGCTACATGAAGCGATGATAAATATAGGTCATTGCAAAGAGTGTCGAACTTTTACCGAACAAGAAATCTGTGCTATTTGTGCAAATGTTCGTCGTCAAAATAGTGGGCAGCTTTGCGTTGTCGAAACTCCCGCAGATATAGTTGCCATAGAACAAACTGGACAATATAGTGGTCGTTATTTTGTATTGTTAGGCCATTTATCGCCATTAGACGGTATCGGTCCTAGCGATATTGGTCTTGATTTATTGAAAAACAAGTTAGCGTCAGAATCAATCAACGAAGTTATTTTAGCCACTAATCCCACCGTTGAAGGTGATGCAACCGCCAATTATATTGCGCAAATGTGTGTGCAGTTTAATGTGACAGCAACAAGAATCGCTCATGGTGTTCCAGTTGGTGGTGAACTTGAAATGGTGGATGGCACTACCTTATCGCATTCATTTGTTGGGCGTCAAAAAATTGAATTTTAAATTTATTGAAGTTCTAATACTCAGCTAATTTTTATAACAAAGATTAGAAATAAAAAAGGGGATTATATGAAGTATAAAGCGGTTGCTTTTGATATGGATGGCACGTTACTAGCCAGTAATCGTTTAGTTTTGCCAGAAACTGTCGAGATGATAAAAAAAATCAGTGCTAAAGGTGTGAAAGTCATTTTAGTATCAGGGCGTCACCATTCTGTAATTTATCCTTATTACTATCAACTCAAATTATCAACCCCCGCAATTTGTTGTAATGGATCTTATCTTTATAATTTTGAAAAACAAAATGCTTTTGCTGCTAAACCAATGACTAAAGATCAAGCAAGAATGCTATTAAAACTAGTTAACCAATATGGTATCCATACTTTAGTTTATACTGATCAAATGATGACTTATGAAGTGTTAGATGATCATCTAGAAGGCTTTTTTAAATGGGTCAAAACATTGCCCGATTTTTTACAGCCAGAAATCAAAAAAGTAGCGAGTTTTGAAAACGTGATTGATCAATCTGGTGCTATTTTTAAATTTGCAACCAGTAGCCATAACCTTCCTGCTCTACGACAATTCTCAAATGCGGTAGATGCATTAGATGTGTTCTCGTGTGAATGGTCTTGGTCAAATCGAGCAGATGTTGCGATTAAAGGTAATACTAAAGGAAATGGTTTAACGCATTGGGCTGAGCATGAAAATATTGATTTAAGCGAAATAGTCGCTTTTGGTGATAGTTATAATGATATTAGTATGTTATCTATTGCTGGATTAGGGATTGCTATGGGGAATGCCGATGATGGAGTAAAAGCAAAAGCAAGTTACGCTATTGGCGATAATAATAGCCCAAGTATAGCTGCTGAACTTGAAAGGCTATTTCTCTAATTGATTTTCAATAAAATAGACTATGTTTGAAATTCTCTATCATGATAATGCTTTAATTGCGATTAACAAACCATCGGGTTGGCTTGTGCATCGCAGTTGGTTAGATAAAAAAGAAACAGTTGTTGTTATGCAAACGTTACGAGATCAGATTGGCCAACATGTTTTTCCTGTGCATAGACTAGATAGGCCAACATCTGGTGTGTTGCTGTTTGCCCTTTCTAGTGATGTAGCAAGGCTCGTGTCAGAACAATTTGCCACAAAACAAATTGAGAAAACGTATCATGCTGTTGTGCGTGGTTATCTTGAGGGTGAATCTGCGATCGATTACCCTTTAGTTGAAGAATTAGATAAAATTGCTGACAAATTATCTGATAAAAATAAGCCAGCACAAGATGCAGTCACTTTTTATAAATCTATTAGCAAAATTGAAGTGCCGGTTAAGGTTGGTAAATTTGAAACAGCAAGATATAGTTTTGTTGAATTAAAACCACAAACAGGGCGTAAGCACCAATTGCGTCGTCATATGAAACATATCTTTCATCCTATTTTGGGAGACAGTAAGCATGGCGATCTTCATCAAAACCGTGCTTTTGCCAACTATTTTGGCGTTAAACGCTTGATGTTACATGCGAGTAGGTTAGAGATTTCTCATCCTCTTAACCATAAACCAATCGCTATTGAAGCTAAATTAGATCAAAATTGGCAAGATATCCTTGTAAATTTTAAAAAGTAATGTTTCAAAATAAAGTTGCTTTGCGATTATCTTATTACATAGTATTATTTTACCTCTTTCCTTTGATGCTATCTGTATAATTTAATCGACAGGAAAGAATGTAAAATATTTTATAAATTAAATTTGATAATGGAAATAAAAATGAAATTACTAATGAAATTCTTAAGCGTTTTTTTATTGGCACTTATTGTTACAGCGTGTTCGACTGAAGATACTCCAGAAAAAGTATCTGAAAAATTTATCACAGCAATTTATAAAGGTGATACAGATACCGTTATGAATTTGATCAATTTCCCTAAAAATGATAATCACAAAGATATGGATATGGCAATGTTAGTGAAAAGCAAAATGCAAGAAGCGCTTCAACAAGGGAAAAAATTTGCTGATGAACATGGCGGCCTTGATAAAGTTGAGTCTGCTCCTGCAGAATATACTAATGATGAAAAAACCATGGCTAAAGTAAAAACGACTGTTTTTTTCAAAGATAATACTAAAAAAGATGAAAGTAGCCTATCAGTAATCAAAACTGATAACAAATGGATGATTAATCTTAAATAAAAGATAATATAGCAATGTTATATTAGAAAGGGTAGATACTAATTTATCCTTTCTAGTTAAGAATGAATTTTGATGAACTACTGTCGTTTTTTCTCGATTATTTTTATTATGCTGGCAACGGTTGTTTTTGCTAATGAGTCTATTTATTCTTCAAATTCAACCTCTAAATTGCCTTATTCAGTAAAAGTAGGGGATTGGATTTTTAGAAAAGGTATACAAACCGATAGCCTTATTGTTAAACAATTAGGTGGTGGTGATTTTTCACATATTGGCATGATTATATCGACTAATCCCGAAATTAAAATTATTCATGCGACCACGAGTGATGATGACAAATTTCCTAATCAAGTGATTGTATCGACCTTACCCGAGTTCATAGCTCCTGAATTAGCCGAAAAATATGCTATAGCAAGACCTAATTTTTTATCTGATGTACAACAACAGCAAATTGTTAGTGATCTTTTAACAAAGCAAGGTAAAGCCTTTGTCTTAGCTCCTCGTGAACAGCCACATCTTTATTGTACAACGTTACTTTTTGACTCCATCACTAAATTCTATCCCAATTTCAAAGTTGAATGGAAGTTTACTGACTTTCCATTATTAAGTGGTGTTTATTTATTCCCTAACGCATTTGCAAATTATCCAGATATTACTTGGATCTATAAATATCCAGAAGCACCGTAATAACTTCTTGTCATGAAAGCTATACGAGTTGATCTAGCATGAAATAAAATTTAACCGTATTTAGTGCGATATTTGTTCGTAGACAATGCTGTGTACCTAGGCTATAGTTAGATTTCAATATTATACGAGGTGTCTAGTAATAGGTTATAAAAGCATTTAATTTATTATTAAATATATTTAATAATAAATTGGTTAATAACAATAAAATTAGATTAATAAGATCTCGCTATAGAGTAAAAGACACCCTTATAGCGCCGATAGTTGCACTTTTCATTTATAATGTATTAAGTTTTTAAAACTTGTGTCCAAAGTAAATAGATTTTTAATAATCAAATAAAAAAAGAAGTGACTGCTGTAATTATAATCTATTTGAACTTGACGACTAATAAAGCCAATGCTAATATTTGCAACCTATTCAGATAGACCTGTACGGCGCGTTGGCAGAGTGGCCATGCTGCGGATTGCAAATCCGTCTACCTCGGTTCGACTCCGGGACGCGCCTCCATTTATCACCAATAAAATCAATAAGATAAAATATTGTCATTTTAAAATCATCAATACTTAGAATTAACTTAGAATATACAGTTAGAATAAATCTTCTTTTTTAGGCGGGTTTAACGTAGGTGTTATTTTCACTTTTCGGTCGTATGTATTAACCTGAGCCTCGGTCTTATGACCACTAAATAGCTGTTTATCTTTAGTTGCTCCGTCGTAGTCCGAAATAGCTTTGGCTTTGATATCGTGAAATGTGCAATTGATTTTTCTGCCCAGCTTTTCTTCTGCTTTTCGTTTTGCATCCAACCAATATGAATTAAATGTCTTTTGTATTAGTTTTCCTCCTGATTTATTTTGTAACACGAGAGAGTCGGGGGAGGATGGGGGGAACAGTTTTTTGGCTAAATTAATTGCGTCTGCTAGTCGCTCTGTCCATTGTTTGATTTGCCTTTTCCCTGTTTTACCTTGTTTTATGTAAATACCCTCTTTGAGTATTTGGCTGTGCGTAAGCTTGAATATATCTCCCTCCCGAACTGCGCACAGATAAGATATTTCCATCGCCACTTTTAGTATATCGATCGCTTCATCATAAATGGTGTAATACTCTATGTCTTCAATATATTTATCTCTTGCTTGAATGCTGAATTTTTTAATACCAGCGCAAGGATTCATTTTACAATACCCGCGTTCGTACCCCCAGCCAAACGCTACAGACATATAAGATAATTCATGGTTTGCCTGCACTTTGCTTTGCTCACCCCTGATGTCCATGTAGCGCCTGATATGTTCGGGTCTAATGTTATTAACGTTTATATGTCCAAAAACGGGCAATATTTTTTTAGCTCCTCGTAATTTATCCTCTTGCGATCGTGATGACAGTTTATGAAAAACGGCACTATTTAAGTGCATACTCCACAGCTTACTAAACGTCATTTCCTCTTTTTGTTCAGCAATAACCCCCTCGTACTTCGCCCACAGTTCTACCATGCTCATATTTATCGAGCCTAGTGTGACGGTTTTGTTTTCTCTTGTTTTAAGATAGTATGAATATTTATTTTTTGACACGCGAGGAGGGAGGATGTTGTCTTTTTTGTCTTTACGGTTCCTTGCCATTTAAAGCTCCAAAATCTGGCTCTTGCTGTTGTTTTTGTTCAATGCTTACTTTTTGATTCAATGATGAACGCAAAATTATTGGCTTTCCAAGCAAATTGATATGAAAGCAAAATTTGTTTTCTTTTAACCATTGTATTTGTAAATTTTTTCTTTTTTTTCCTGTTAACATATGTAGTTCATCATCTGTTAATATAATTGATTCCGCCATGCTTACACCTCTCTATCAACCACAATAATTCCTCTTGCTATCCCTTTGATGATTTTTATGTGTCCCTTTTTCTGTAATGATTTAAAAAAACATTCTATTGCGTTAGCGGATTTATAATTAAAAAAGCTAGCCATTTCCGAGCGAGTTGGCGGGTATCCATTAGTTTTAATAAATTCTTTTATAGCATCTAACACGTTTTTTTGCTTTTTTGTTAACTCTGTCATCATTTACTCCTATAATTTCTTCTCATCTCTCATCAACAAATAACACTCAGTAATTTGCTGTATTTATTCACTGTAAACCCTCTTTTTAACTTTACCGTCACCATCACATTCTGGGCACTCAGATTTAAATCCGCTATCGAGTTTTTGCGCTAGATATCCAAGTCCAAATCCGCACACTCCCATCATGTGATCGGTAACCCTACCAGTTCCTTTACACCGCTTGCATTCAACGTATATATAATACTTATTAGTCATTTTTACCTCTTAAATTATCAGCAAATACCAGAATCTCAGCCCTGTATTGTTTTTGCGGCGGAAATTCACCATCAGTAACACCGATGTACGTTTCGTTATCAGCGTTGTTTACAGCTTCCTCAATACCCATTGCTTTGATTTCGTTGATGTGTTTTTGTGATTTTAATTCTGCTATCTCTTTACGTAGTTCATTAATTAAATCAAATTTAGGAGGTTTACCAAGAGGAGGTGTCCATTCTTCTCCGCCATTATCCGTATATCCAAGCCGTGATAGTGTTCGTTGTGCTGACGTCTCAGAATTATTCTTGTGTACTGACAGTCCAGTTTCTGTTAACAAATTACCTAATCTCATTTGTCTCTGTACATCCTTATCGACGTTGGGATGTAAAATTCCGCTATTTATCCCGTCCAGCCATTTTTGTATGGCATCAGTTGTTTTTAGTGGTTTTTTCATTGCTTGCCTCTTAATATTTTTGTTACGTGCATTAACTCGGCTTTAAATTGATCAACAGTTACTGGTATTTCAAAATATGCATCTACAGAATTAGCCCAACGATCGAATGTTTTTTTAACACCGATTTGAACGATGTTTTCCTTTGGTAGAACTCTCACGCGAAATAAATCATTATGACCATTTATCTCATAACAACTATCGCAATAGTATTCTGTATCGTAACCAAGAGCAGTTAATGCATTATTGATCTTTAGAGTTCGCGATTTCATTAGCTTGCCAAATTTTTCATCTTTCATATTTTCACCTTACGATACAAACCTAGACATTACATTGATACTCAACATCACATAACCATCGCGCAAATACTCTGCATCGTTTAAAATATGCGAGACAATAACAGTACATTGATTGCCGGTACGACTACCGTCCTCATCAATTTCATGCAACTTTAGAATATCTCCGACTTGATAATTTCGATCGTTGTAACGAATTTCAGCCTTTTTTATGCCTTTTACAACATCCATAAAATACTTTGATTTAATTTTTAGTTCGTGTGTTGTCATGATTGGATTCACCTTAATATTTTTCGCCAAATTTGGCGTTAATTCATTAAAGGGGTGTTTGTAATTTATACTTTGATTCCCCCGAATTGGTGAATCAAAGATAAAAACGCTCTCTCAATTATTTCATTGCACGCCAAATAATCAGCGCATATATTTAATAATTAATAGAATAAGGTGGTTGTTCAGTGAGTTATTAACAGATTTTGTGTTTAACTTTATAACTTATTGATTAAAAAGGAATATTATCATCAAATGTATCTTGCTGAGCCTGAGCTGGTGTTTGCTCAGATGATTGTTCTGACTGATTACCGCTTTTGTCGAACGTTAACGCTTCAAAATCATCAACTATAAAATAAATGGCTGTTTTGTTGTTGCCGTATTGGTCTTGCCATTTATCTGTTTTATAGCGAGTTGTAACACGAATAAAAGCACCTTTGCCTTTATCTCTTACTTTCTCAGCAATCTTACCGAACGCTCGTAAATTAGCCCAGTCTGTGACGTTTTCATAGCTATCGCCATTCTTCTTATAGCTACCAATTGCCATGCTGAAATTAACGATTAACTTGTTATCAGAAGTGTAACGCTCCTCGATTTTCCCGATTCTGCCCGTGAATAGACACTGATTTAAATTATTTGCCATTTTCTTGCTCCAGTCGTTTTAAATTATCATCAATTTGATGCTGTATTTTTTCAATTCGTTTTTCTAATCTAAAATTTACAGCTTGCGTTGCGTCGTTTAAACTTGAATGCAATAAATAACTCTCCTTATCAATCCTTGTCTTGTCACAATAAACAGATTGTTTTGTTATTTTGGTGATTATTAATTTTTCGGGAGTTAATGCATGTTGATCTGCATACCAAATAACATCCCCAACTTTTATTGTTCCCCACTCTTCATCTGTAATCATAATCACCCCATTTTTTCATAGCTCTTTGTAAAAAGAGCTTTATTAGACTCTATTTCGTTTATTTTTTTACGTAATTTTTCTTGTTTTTCTGACATGAGATTAATTCCGTATTGGTGTGCATCATATGCATTGGTAAACAAACGAGCAGATTGAGATTTGTTATAAGTTTGAGCATACAAATGCTCAGTATGGTCTAACTTTATTTGTGCTTTTGTGATTTTTGATATAGTTTTTTTTATTAACTGAGCACCACAGAAATCATCTACAACATAGACAACATCCCCAATTTTTAGCTTTTTCCATTTTTCATCTGTAATCATAATTTACTCCGTTTTTTTCACTTTAGTGACATCGAAATCATTATGCATAAACTCCAAAAGGGACGCTAAAACAGATTTTTCCAGTTCAGTTGATGTGTCTATTTCATTAAATTTAAAACTGACTTCTTCGTTTTCTTTTTCTTCTATTTTTAAAATAATCATAATTATTCCTTAGGTAGCGGTAGCTCATCTGCATAAATCCAGTGCGTTATCTCATTGTTATCATGCATAGACCATTTACCAACATAATCATCTATCCACTCGTCGAATTCTGCGTGTTCGTCGTACCAGTCATATACTGTTGCCTCACACAATTCTTCACGCCCATTTAAAAAACGAATACGTACGATACACAGCTTTTGAGCAATGCCGTTTTCTTTTTCTGGCGCTTCATCGGGAAATTTGCGCCAATTTAATTTAGTCATTTCTCACCTCTATTAAATATTGATTTAATCCGCATAACTGTATTAATTCATGCGTGTAAACCCACGCTAAAACATGACAGCCATTAACATGTCCCCATTTATCGCTTCTTCTGTAATAATATGAGTTCTGAGTGTTAGTTATAATTTTCCCATCCTGCGAAAATGACCTAGTAATTACGATGCAATCAGCAAGGTTTTCAGGCAACTCTTTGCTAGCATCACGCCAATTAATCATTACCCACCTCCGTTATTGTTATAACGGAATCGTCTAAGCCGCTCCAATAATAATCAATAATTTCTATTCCACTGCTTCCGTCAATGTTGCAATACCCTTCTTCGTCTTCAAATTTTGATATCAAATGTTTAACACTAAAACATCCTTCAACAATCAGGCAAAATGCTTTATCTGCAATCAGTTTTATGCCAACACGAATAATATTTCCGTCATACGCATCTAATCGATCATCGCCGTCAGTCCAAAAGTTGTTCATTTCGTGAAAAATTTCTTCAATATTTTTTTTGTGATCTAACTGAATTGTAATTGTAAAAGCATTGTTCCACTCTAATTCATATGTTTTTTTACTCACTTAAACCTCGCTTATAATTAACTCTTACATTCCCACAGCGAAACGGCACAATAAGAATCAAACAGGTATCAAAATTACAACTACCTTTTGGCTTTTCGCCGTTCGGTAACAAATATTGATAACGTCCATCCGGAATGTAAATAATGCAATTTTTGCCGTGTACGTTTTCGCTCCACGCAGTGGTAATAGGAGTGTAGGGCAGGACCATTAAAACTTGCTTGCTCCACTTATTCACTTGCTCAAGTGCTTTTTGGAAAAACTCCCATTTCCGCGAAAAGGGTGGATTACAAAATGAGGTGTTACTTTGGTTACCAGACAAAAACCATAAATTACTCTCTAACGCATTGTCAGATTCTGTTATATAACAAGTTGCGCTATTTATTTTCACATCTTCATTTGAGCAACATACATCAGTATCAAAGCTTTTTATGTTCAGTAATTTCAGCGCATCATTGATTAATAACTCTGATGTTCGCCAGTAATCCTTGTTTTGCTTCTCTGTTTGTGATTTGTTTAGAATAGCCATTTTAAAAACTCTCTGATGTAGTAATTTGGGTGGGCGTCACTCTGTCGCCAACGGCGTGACTACCGTCTATCAAACAATACGGCTTGTATATTTCAAACTAGTGCGCTAGCTGAAAGGAGGACAGGTCTCTGCTAACACTAATTATCAACGCATATACCAGACGTTATTTTTAGCTTGCTGTTATACCTAGTTTTTTATTTAAATCTTCAACGACAACGGCAGGTAAATTGGTTTTTGTGATATCCACTTGTATACCGTCTAAAAAATTAACTGATTCTGGCCATATCTCTTGTAATTTTTTGAGAGTTGCACAGCTATTTAAGATAGCCATAATTTCATGCTCTAAATCATTTTTTTGTTTTTCTAAGTTTTCGATCTGGTTCTGTAATGATAAAAACCGTTTTGAAAACTCATGATCGGCGGTGTACATCGGGTACTCTTTTAATTCATAAAAAACCCGCTCAGACGGTAATGTTAGCCATGTGTTTAACCCATTAAAATAACATCTCACGTGGTTGTAAGTGTAAAAAACACTACCTCTGTCAAATGGCAGCTCTGTAGCGCGAGCTTTTAGCTCATCCGCTTCTTTGATCTGCTCAGCAGTTACGTTATCGTAATAAACGTCAAGTGCCAATTTAGATAAATTTTCATTTGCTAGTTCTAGCTCTTTAGTTACTGGTGATTGTTCAATTGCATTTTTACAAATTTGTTCTTTGATATTTTTAGTTAATCTTGTCATGATTTTTTCCTTTAAAAAACGTCACTTGGACGGTTATTAACTTAATTAAGATATGTTTTGAAACGTTAATCTTTTATGAAGTGCTCTGACTTTTTCAACATCATTAGCGCAGTAGTCTGCAACTTGTTTTAATTTTCCATCCTGCACAAAATCCCAAACTTTAGAGCCGTCTATCTCGTCGCCTTTTGGTGGTATACCAAGCGACAAACAAATTTCATTCAGCGATACGTAATTACGTTTACCTGCCCATTCCGTCATTGTGTCGAATATATACATATTGTTATATGATTTACTATTGAGTGGTAAAAACGCCGGTGGTTTTATACCTAACACAATTGCACGTTGATAAATAAAGCGCAGGTCAAAGTTTTCGATATTGTGACCAATAAAATGTGGTGTTATGTCTGCACTTGGTCTATAACACTCAATCAAGTCATTAAAAAATGATTGTAATATTTGTTTTTCAGATGATGCCCAATCATCAAAATAAATTACCTTTACATCTCCGTCGTTGATTGCATAACCAATACAAACAATTTGACCGAAACCGCCATTTAAAGCGGTTTTTCGATATGTTGGTTCTTTGTTTTCTTCAATCCAAGCGCTTATCGCTTCGGGTTTTTTATAATTTGCCGGCGCTGTTAAATTGCTTTGAATATAGTTTTTTATATTGTCAGACTGTGTTGGAATTGTTTCTATATCGAAATAAATATTAAACTGTCTCATTATTTTCACCTTCTGAAAGCTTTATCTTTAACTGATTGTAGTGCTCTATAACTTCTTCTTGCTCACTGCATCCACGTAAGTTATTAAAACTAATAGCGAACAATTTCTGCAGTTCATCCAAAGATGAAATATTAGAGGTCTTTTCTTTGAAATTATTAACTTCCGCCTGCTCTTTTGTAACACCGTTATTTAACCACGCCAGTAATTGCTCGCCAGTTTCTGATGTAATCTTAAAAATTTTGCCGTCAAATAACCGCGTTCTATCTTTTGTTGATGTTGCATTGTGATTAATATCAATATCAAACATGACAGTGAATTCATATTCCATTCCGTCGCGCTGAATCGGTGCCATGCCCACTTTCTTTGGAGCTTGTTTACCGTTATCATTAACTTGTAGCACATATTCTTGCTTACTTCGCATTGTTGCGATAATGTGACATGGACTTGCTAGCATTGCATTAACTAGCGCATTATGCTCCGGCGTGATGCTTCTCCAAGCTGTGTAGCCATTTCCCTTACCGCTATCTGCGATTTTCCCTTGTTTATCCAATAAACCGCCATCGCCTGCCCATGCGTGAGAAAGACTATCGATAATAATTACGTCATAATTAGCTTGCTCGAACGCCTTAATTGCCTGTAGATATTTATCAATAGTGTAGGGGGCTTCAATTTGAATAATGTCATAGTCGCCCAAATCAGCATATAAATCACCGCTACCTTGTTCTGTGTCAATTAACCCTACCTTTTGACCCAGCCCAAAAGCTAACAGCAATGATGAGTAAGTTTTACCTGCGCCACTGGGTGCTGCTATACCCAATCTTAATTTTGCTTTTTTTCTAACCGCTTTTCTAATCTCTACCATATCGAACCTCATTTAAATGTGTGTCGTTTTCTTGTTTTTGAACAAGTAAGTTTGCTAATTCTGTTAAATCAATTCTGTACGCTTCTGCTATATCAATAATCATTCTTGATTGAATTGGTAGTGAGCTATATACTTCTTCCCATGTCATCATCTTTACTCCGTCGCCACTTCTAACATCCAGCGAATCAGCATAAACAATCCGCCCAATGTCAAAAAGTAGGTGCAAAAAAGGGCGTACATTTGCTCGCCCTTGGTCATTTTGTAATTTAGCCTGAATCGGTCTGTGTCATGTACATTACAGCCGACGTAATCAATTGGTATTGTGTTCATTTAAACGTCCCCTGGTCTTTTTGTGAGTGAGCGACGCCAGCTAACTCCGCCGATGTTTATTGCTAAAACGCTGTAGCAACCTCCCCATCCCTCATAATCAGTCCATGTGATTCTAACCTCATCAATAGAAGGCTGATGGTTAAAAAAATACACATAACCATTACTGCCCAATACTGCCCATTTCCATTTTTCATTAATCATCGCCCACATTTCACGTGAAATTGGCAACGGCGTCGGTTGCGGTGCGATGCGATATTTTATATCTAATGAAACGCAATCGCGGCCTGCTAAGCACCAATCGTTGTCATCAACTTTATATTCAACAGGTATACCCTGCATTTTTGCTAATAAAATCTGAACCATGTGTTCTTCATGTTCATTCTGTGGTGTTAATTTTTCCATTATTCATTCCTCAATTCTTCGAAAAACCAATCTGTTATGCATTCTAAATTGCATTCTAAAGAGCTTCCAGCATCGAAATCATCTTGAACCTCCCAATAAAGTCTGTACCTATCGAAGAGAGAATATGCACCAATAACTACTGGTAGTTCTTGTTGAATTTGATCCGATATAAACGGCGCCTGTACATTGTCTAACCATCTAATATTTGCATCCAAGCAAGCATTTAGTACTAATGCGAGTTCATGCTCAGTTTTACATCTTACATACCAATCTAGTCGTATTAATCGCTCAATAATCTTTTTACTTGTCATTTTTTACCCCCGTAATTTAAACATCATCTGGCCTTTTTGTGAGTGACAACCTCCAGTTTATTCCTTCTGTGCTTATCGCTAACACACTGTCACAACCATTCCACCCGTCACTATCAATCCACTCATATCTAACCTTATCAATAGAAGGTTGATGGTTAAAAAAATACACATAACCATTGCCACCCAATACTGTCCACTGCCATTCTTCAGCGATCAGCGACCACATCTCACGCGTAATAGGTAGCGGTGTTAATTTTTCCATTATTTATTCCCTATAATCGTTAACCACTTGATAATTCTGTAAAAAAGCCCGCTACTTAATTCACGGGCAAATATGCTTAAGAATAAAAGGGCGCTTTTAAGGCAGGCGCCAAGCCATTTTCGGTTTTAGAATTAAATTTAGATATATTATTCTTCTAGCGAAGATTATTGCGCTATCTAGAACGCTCATAAAATCTGGGCTGATGCTGATTTCTTTCTTTAATGCGTTTTTTGCGTCATTTAATTGAGTAGCTCCGAGTTTAGCTTTGACTGATAATACTAATTCAGCAAAATAATCTATGATGTAATCGTCATTATTTGATTGAATATTTTTAACAGCATCAGATATTAATTTGTTAGCTAACTCATTAGCTAATTTTGCTTTTTCTTTTTCCATTGAATCATCCTCTAAAAAAGCCCTCAAAAGAGGGCGAATGGATATAGATACTCGTCTTTCCGAGCTGTCAGAATTTCTTGCTATACTCAGTTTTTGCTTGTGAATAGCATATGTCGATTATAAATTGGTCATAAATTTCTTTGTCGATTGTTTTGCTTTCTAGCTTTATTTTTAGTAGCTCTACAATTTGCCAATCATTGTTGTTACCGAAATTTTTAATTAATTCTTCGGCTCTAGTCTCAATCCAATCATCTTTAGCGTCTTGCATTTCGATATCGCTCATCATTTTGCAATATGATCTTTCGTAACCGTTTTCTACAGCTCTATGTAATTGCATTTTTACACCCTTACTGGCATTAGTATTGCTATTGCTTCTTGATTCCAAAATTCAAAAACAGCAGGCTCATCACTGTTCATCGGCATGAATATTTTTACTGCAGGGAATTTTGGACTGATTATTTTTCCGACTTTTAAGATGTCACTGAGATATTCAGCATTAAAACCGATGACTGACGTGTGTTTTTTAGTGGAAAGTTTAGGTATTATCTTTTTGTAATCAGGGTAAACCCCATCAACAACCTCAATTAACCCAACCGATAAAGTTTCATCTTTTTCTGATTTGTAAAAGATTAGTCCTTTTTGTGTGTTTATTTCTGCATAATAAAATCTGGTTGGAATTTTATCTTTTATTGATACGATTACACCCGTCTTCATTTTACTTAAATGCTTTCCAACAAAAAGCTTATGCCCGTTTGTTGCTGCTAATGTTCCGTCCTTGTCAAAGAAAAGTCCATTTAAGTAGTATCTTACGTCTTGATACGCTCTAAACAATTGAGCTGACAATAATTGAGCTTTTTCAACTTTGATAATCATCTTTTTATCTCCTCTTGCCTCAAACTCAAGCGCACTCTATGAATGCGCTTTGATTTGAATACTGGTACATACCCCAGCAGGTGTTGCGCTCCCTTACTCCGCGCTATCCGTTCATCAGTTTAGAGGGAGCTAGGCATTTCGTTCTAAGATAAGCTTCGCTTTCACACTGTCTAATTGAATAACACTTTATAAGTTGTTCCGACTTTCCGAATTTTTAAAGAGCTTCAACTTTTTGTTAAGTTGATTTGTTTTGATGTGATAATAATAACTTTAGTTATCAGATTAGTCAATAACAAAAGTTATCAATATTTAAATAAAAGTTATCGATTGGCTGTTTTTTAATCAGATTGGTGTTTTTAAATTTGCGATAGGAGATTTTAGGTGTGAAAAACCGCCTAAAAGGCGGTTGGTGATAATGTGTTATTTATTTATGAAAATAAGCAATAATAGATAAAAACATCCAAGAAAAACTAATGATCCTTGCTTTCTTAGAGTATCCTGTTTTTAATGTGAACCAAGAAAAAATGCATGGTAAGAAGATAATTCCAATTATAAGTAATATACTAAGTGATTGATGTTGTAGCTTGTTTTCTTTTTTCTTTGATTCTTGTGTTGATAAGCTGTTATCTTCATTTGGATATTTAAGCTCGCTTACCTCTTCTTGCTCCTCTGCGCCATTATCTTTTATTATGGTAGAAAAAGGAATAATAGCTTTAAATACCCCAGTTTTACTCATGTCGCGAATCAGATCAAATTGATTAAAACATTCAACAACATCAACATGCTCAATATTATTAAAATTGATTGACTTCCATTCCTCTTTATTAATATTAACACTTACAAGATACTGATCTTCTATATTTCCATTTTGATTGTTTGGCCTCTGTGAGTACGCGGAAAGGGTAATTCTTTTTATTGTTGGAATCAAACTAAATACATCAGCTATTATTCTAAAAATTATAGAATGAATATGTGTCATGTATATTTTTCTTCGCTCTGTGTCAGAGATCGTTTTTACTGAAATTCTTAGAGAGTTATCTGATGCCGTATATTTTTTATTCGGGATGTCTTCAATTTCGGGCAAATCTACATCAAGAACTAAATTATCTTCATTTATCTCAAAATCGACATTAGTTTCCTTTGGAAATGAAATATTGGATAATAAAGTTACCAATTCAGAATTTATTACTTCTTCATTGCCAGAAGCTAGTAGTTCGTTGATCCTATATGCAATATCACGCTCGTTTTTATCAAACTCTTCTTTTTTTTGAGACCAATTTTTCAGTTTTTTATTATATGCAAGCTCTATAGACTCATTGAATTTTAATCGATTTTTTTCAATAAAAGGGAATATTTTGCTTAAAAATGTTTTTTCCTTTAGCTTTGCTTTTTTGGGGCGAGGCTCAGGATAATCTTTTTCATGATAAATTCTAGTATCAGAGGGTGGCATAACAGTTAAATGAAGCTTATCTAGTAAATCTAAGCCGTCATTATTTTTTTTACATGCCTGTTTAAAAAGAGAAATTAATGTTTCTTTATTGTTTTTTTTGATGCTTGTAACTATATTTTCAGGTAAATGTGTGTCGTCAATTGGGTTCAAATATTCAACAGATCCGTCTTCGTTTATCCTAACTTTTACCGAAATATGATCCGATATTGCTTTTTTAGTTGTTTGTTTTTGTTTAACATTTTTTTTACTTGATAACTTTGTACGATATGATAAACCACTCCCGGGTAAACTTAAATTACTATATGCTCCTTTTTTCCCTATGGTTAACGAAGCACCTCTTCCTCCTAGACTAACACTAGCCCCATTTGAACTTAAATTTAGTTTTACGCCTGGAGCTATCTTTATCCTTTTTCTAAATCTAACCGCCATAATTATTACCTTTCCTTTCTGAGTATTCTATGCTTAATAACCGCCGAAGCGGTTGATTGAGTTTTTAGGTTGTAACATCATGAACATCGATAAATCTTGATGATTTAACAATAGCTGCTACATACATAACCTTATCCACTAAATCATCATTGATTGTAATTGGTGGATGATCTTGGTTAATACTAGTGAAGCGATATTCAGAATCTCGATGATACTCAAGTTTTTTTATCATATTTCTTCCATCTTTCAGTCTTACAAACACTTCATCACCTGATGTGGGCATAACTTTGGGTTCTATAACAACAAATTCTCCAGAATTAATTCTTGGGAACATCGAATCACCTTTAACTCGCAACCCGAACGCGCTTGGGTCGTCACTATAAAATTTCAAATATCCATTTAAAGACTCGTCCATTTCAAAAGCTCCATTAGCCCCCATTACAGCCTCTCCCTTAACTTTCACTGCTCCATTTTTAACTGTACCTATAAATTCAAATTGTTGATCATCCAGTCCAGAATCTCCTTTCCCAGAAGACAACCACTCTAAATTTACTTTTAGAGCCTGAGCTAACTCAGATATTTTTCTAAAACTTTTTGACTCACCCGCCACTAATTTTCTGATCGCTGGTTGAGAAACATTAACTGCCTTAGCTAAATCGTGCTGTGATAAACCAGATTTATCAAATGCAATTTTAAAACGCTCATTAAATGTATTCATAAAGACTCCTTGTGTTTTGATTATATAACTTTTGTTATAAAAAATAAAAAAACATAAGTTATCACAATGTTGACTTAATCAATAACTTTAGTTATCATTGTCTTAGTTTTAAATAAGGAGGGCGAAATGGAGCCTTTAAAAAAAGCAATAATCGCCGCTGGAGGACAGAGAGAATTAGCTCGTCTTTGCGGTGTTAGTCAAGCAGCTGTAAGTAAATGGCTGAATGGCATTAGTAAAATTGGGGAAGATAAAGCTATTTTGCTGGAGCAGGCTTTAAACGGTTTAGTAACGTGCGAAGAACTCCGCCCAGACGTCAATTGGTCAGTAATTCGAGGTCGCTCATGAGTACATTGAATAATGAAAGCACACAAAGCCAATGCAAAAATATTTTACGGCATTTGCAAAGCGGTAAAACCATTAATCCGTTACAGGCACTAGATCAATACGATTGTCTTAGGCTAGGTGCGCGTATTTATGATTTAAAACAGAGCGGATATAACATTGATAGCCGCATGGTAAAAGCAGAAAACGGTAAGAAATACGCTGAATATTCCATGAGGTTTAATTGATGAATAAGTTTATATCAAACTCATTTCAAGTGCCCAACGCTGTTATTGATGAATTAATGGCTGATATGTCAGCTAATGCGTTACGTTGTTATTTGCTCATTACTCGCAAAACTACGGGGTGGGGCAAAGCGAGCGATAAAATCAGTATATCTCAATTTATGCAATATTTAGGGATAAAAGACAAGCGCACTATTTATGCCGCTCTATCTGAATTAACAAATTTAGGTTTGATCAATGCAATTAAAAATAATGGTGAAATTACTGAATATTCGCTAGTGTTAGAAACATCAGAACCAGTAGCAAAAAATGCAGGTACAAAAAATGTCACTGGTAGCAAAAAATGCATGGAACCAGTAGCAAAAAATGTCACTACCACCAGTGACAAAAAATGTCACTCTACAAAAGACACTATTAAAAACAATATTACAAAAGAAAATAATATTGATTTTGATTTGGTCATGGATGCATACAACGATGCTGTAGAAAACAGATTACCTCAAATTCAAAAAATGACCACTGCACGAAAAAACCTAGTTAAAAAATTTTTTAAAGACAACAAAAAACTAAACATAAATGATTTGATTAACTATTTTTATGATTTTGTAGAAAGAGCACCAGCTTGGGTGTTTGGTGAAAACAAGCAAAACTGGAAGGCCAAATTTGAATACATTGTGACAGATGAAACTTATACAAAATTCAAGGAGGGTACGCTGTGAACGTGATCCCTCATGATTTAGTTGCTGAACAAGCCGTGCTTGGCTCAATGATGTTAGATTTTCAATCAGACCGCTGCCAAAAAGCGATCCGCCTATTAAAGCCGGAATCATTTTACAGCAGACATCATCAAGTTATTTTTGCTGAAATGCTTGAATTAAATCGTAAAAACTACCCGATTGATCTGATTACCTTGTCAGACAGCATGGAAGCAAAAGGGACGCTGAAAGATTGTGGTGGTTTGGCTTATCTGGCTGAATTATCCAAAAATACACCATTTATGGTGAATGTCACCGCTTACGCTGGGATCGTTCGAGATAAAGCGATTGAACGCTATACATTGCAAAAATTAAGCGACTGTAGCGCTATGATTTTTGAGAAATCAAATCTATCTACTAGCGACAAAATATCGGCTATTCATGCGCTATTTACGCAAATTGATGACTATAACAAAACTGGTAAAACAACTGGACTTAAGTCGTTAAAAACAATTGCAGATAAATGGACAGAAACCCTTGGTCAACGATTAGAAAATGCAGATAGTGCACGTGGTTTATCAACTGGAATCAAAGCATTAGATGAGAAATTAGCACCTAAAGGGTTAGTTAGAGGCTCGCTGTTTGTGGTTGGTGCTCGTCCAAAAATGGGTAAAACCACTTTCGAGATCAACATGGCTCGTCATTGTGCTATGAATGAAAAATTACCTGTGCTGATGTTTTCGTTAGAAATGCAAGATGAGCAAATGCTTGAAAATATTTTAGCTCAAGAATCCGCTGTAAATAGCAATATTTTCTATGACGGTGGACTGGGTTCGGATTCAGAATTTGCGCGCGTTATGCATCATCTCAACGAATTATCAAACACCGATAACATTTACATTGACGACACACCTGCGATCACGCTATCGCATATCCGTTCAGAAGCTCGACGAATGGCAAGAGAAAAGGGCCAAATAGGCATGATCATGGTTGACTATCTAACTCTAATGGAGAAAGAAAAAACAGGTGATGATACTCGCAATGACTTGGCTTACGGAGCAATCACAAAAGGGCTTAAAGCCTTGGCTAAAGAGCTTAATTGCGTTGTTGTTATGTTAACTCAATTGAATCGTAATCTTGAATCACGAGCGGATAAACGACCGATCCCAAGTGATAGTCGTGACACAGGGCAAATTGAGCAAGATTGTGACTACTGGGTGGGTATTTATCGTGATGCAGTTTACAACGACAACGCAGATAAAAACTTAATGGAAATTAACGTTGCGTTAAATCGCCATGGCTCAGGTAATTTCACTGTTTTTACGGGTATTAGCAATGGTCGCATTTATGAGGTTAATCAAGCTGAATCGCAGGCTAGAGCAAATCCAGAACCCGTGAAGAAAGAGCGTAAATATGCGAAAGCCGTTAGTTAACCACTGCTCCCAAGGACGTTATCACATGCTAGACAAAATAGCGTACGACTATGTGAGAGCGATAAAGAGCAGGGGAGCGAATGTGGCAAAGATTAAACAGCAGTTAGCAGAACGAGTTAAAAAATATTCAGAAGCAGATAAGGCAAAATTGAGGGAGTTGATACAGAAATGGCTGAGCGAAATAAAATTTTAGTCAATATCGATTTATTGCATGAGCTTGCAGATACGCAATTTGCGTCAATTGAGAATTATAAACAACACTTTAAAAGTCACCTAGGCTGCGGTCGATGGAATGATGAAATAAACGATTTAATCACAACGTATAACTCAGTAGCGTTTTTAATAAACAGACCATTAATAGAAAAAATAGTAAAGACGTGTGGATAGATAAGGAGTATTTGAATAAATGGCTTACAAAATAACAGCAACAATCATAAAAGAAGGACATCAACCGATAAGTTGGACTCATTTTACTAATGAAAAATTAACAGTCGAACAATGCATTGAAAAGCTGTCAAATGGTAAAAAGAATTCTTTTGGATGGAAAGTAAAAGAGCTAGTTCAGCTTGATAATTTTGAGTGCGTGAGGGTTTAAGGATGACTAAATTAACACAGCAAGAGTTAGAAAAAGAAGTAGCAAGATTAAAAAAACATCTAATTACCCCAATTCCTGTAGGGATCGAAGATTATAAAAAAAATGAGTTTGTACAAAAAATTTTAAATCAAAATGTTGATTTTATTAATTCCGCAGTAATTGCATGGCTAGCAAGAGCTGAATTAGACTGGGATCGGGGTAAGCAATGAGTGACAACGTAAAAAATCCAAAGCACTATCAAATAATCGAGGGCATCGAATCTATCGACATCATAGCACGAAGTATGACTGTAGAGCAGTTTAGAGGCTTTTGCCTCGGTAACATTCTGAAATATCGCATCAGAGCAGGTAAAAAAGATGCGTTAGAGCAAGACATTGCAAAAGCCAACGAGTACGAGAAAATTTTTGAAAATAAAAAACATCTATGCATTGACTGTGAAGTGGACGGTGAGTGGCAGGGCTATTGTAATGACTGAATTAACTCACTCTGAACTTTGTTTAATGGCTGAAAAATTTCTCAAACGTCACGGATTTGGTGTGGTTTTTCATGACCGCTATCAAGCGATGATAGAAACGGGTGAAAAGCCAGATGCCATTGGGTTTAGAAATAACGTATCGCTATTAATTGAATGTAAAGCAAGCCGTTCTGATTTTTTAGCTGATAAAAAGAAAAAATTTAGGACAAATCCAAGTTTAGGAATGGGAGATTGGCGCTTGTATTTGTGTCCGCCCGATGTGATACGAGTTGAGGATTTGCCGGCGGGTTGGGGCTTACTGTATGCGCACGGAAACAGGGTCCGCAAAATACATGGATTTCCGACAAATATCGAGTTAATTAATAATAAACCTTTTACCGGTAATAAACGCGCAGAATGCGATTTTCTATATGGCGCGCTTAGACGGATGGTAATTCGTGGGCATTTTGATGACATATACATCAAATTATAGGGTTTGTAGTAATGGCAAATAAGAAAATATTTAAACTAGTTAGCGAAACAGTAAAAAACAATTTAATTAATTTTATTCGCTCATTACCGGTTGATAGTAAAAATCCGTTAGTAGTTTGTATTCAAGAGATGACCAGAACTTTAGAGCAAAACGCTCGTATGTGGGCAACATTAACGGATATATCGAAACAAGTTAATTGGCACGGATTGACGCTAACTCCAGAAGAATGGAAGCACGTTTTTACTGCAACACTAAAAGGACAAAAAACAGTACCAAATTTGGACGGGACAGGCTTTATTGTTTTAGGTCAATCAACAAGAAGAATGAGTAAAAAAGAATTAAGTGATTTATTGGAGCTAGCATATGCATTTGGAGCCGAGAAAGGCGTTAATTGGAGCGAGCAGTCTAAGACAGATTTATTAATATTTGATTGGTACAAAGACCAATTATCAAAGGTGGCATAATGGAAATTAAATTAACAGATAAACAATTTGAGCAATTACAAACAGAGTTAATAAAAGATGTAATTAAAAGAGCGGAAGCAAGCAAAACAAGTAAGAAAAAATTTATTGATGTTGTTGTCGAGTGTTGCAGCAACGTTAAAGAAAATCAAGCAAAAACACATAAAGTTTCGATTAGTATTGACAGTATAGTGTCGTTAGAAGCTATCGAGAATTATGGTGATTTCAAATCAGCAATAGTTCTCGTTACAAATCACTACGGAGGCCCTGAGTATCTTTGCGCGTCAAGCATTGAAGAAATTAAGCAAATGATAAAAGAGGCTGAAAATAATGACTAACAAGCACAAAGAACAACTGAAACGATACGAAGAAAAAGAGCAAGAGTTAGAGCGAGCAATCGCAATAGTTAGAGAACAACGCAGAGAATACATTAATCAGCATAATTTAAACAAGGTTGAGAATGAGCAGGCTAACTAAAGAAGCAAGAGGGCGAGAGTGCACGGTTAGATTGCCGTGCTGTAATCATAATCCAGAAACTACAGTTCTAGCTCATTACAGACTGGCAGGAACGTGTGGCGTAGGTATGAAACCGAATGATTTGCAGGGCGCATGGGCGTGCTCAGCCTGTCATGATGAAATCGACCGCAGAACACGAGTATTTGAGCATGATTTTGTTAGATTAGCTCACGCTGAGGGCGTTATTAGAACACAAGATATCTTGGTTAAAGAGGGGAAAGTTAAATTATGAGACCAGCAACTTTTGCGCTCGGTAGATTGAAATCTGGGCAGATGAATAAAACTGAAACTGAGTATTATCAGTATCTAAAAACGCTTGAACAGGCTAATGAAATAATCTGGTTTAAATTTGAGGGCTTAAAATTCAAATTAGCAAATAACACAACATATACTCCCGATTTCGTGGTGATGAATAAAGATGGATTAATTGAATTGCACGAAGTTAAAGGGTTTTGGATGGATGATGCAAGGGTAAAAATAAAAGTGGCTGCCGATATGTATCCATTTAAGTTTTTAGCGATAAAAAAGAAAGCGAAAAAACTAGGTGGCGGTTGGGAAATTGAAGAATTTTAAGGGTAACAAATGCTAGCAGAATATGTATACGTTAATGATGAGCCAGAAAAAATTATCAAGCAGATTAAAAGCGTGAGATTTAAAGCTGATTATGATATTACCGAGGTTTGCACTCGGTTCGGTAACTGGTCTAGAAAAAATCTATATTTAAAGCAAAATACGCCATCTTATTATAACTCTCAACCAAAAAAAATGAAAGAGATTTGCTCCGACAATGATGCTCAAGTAATTAATCAAGCATTTTTGTCTATTTTGATTTTAAGTGGTCAGCAATCAAAAGATATTTATGATACGCTCATATTATCCTATTTCGGTGAAAAACAGGTAATTACTGATTATATTGCAACAGAAGGATATGTAAGAAATGAATGGAAAAAGCATGCAAGTGGCATTTATGAAGTGCCGAGCAAGCAACTATCCAAAGGCATTAGAGTTGACAACATCTATATAGTGAAACCTCAATCAGTGCAGGATATAGCAAGAAAACTTGATACAAACTGGAATGCGGTGGATAAGCTTAAAAAAAGAGGTGAGGACTATTTGCGAGGTTATTTTGCATCACTAAAGGTCAACTCTGGAACTGAGTTAGAGATGATTAGAGATAGAATTATTTAATAGCACAAAAAGACAAAAATAATAGTTGACTTGGTCGCAAATGCGACCTATAATACTTACATAGATTCGGAACTGGTTCGAATCGAAACCTAAAGAAGAGGGATTTTAAAATGACTACATTAAATATTCAAAATATCAATATCGAAATTCAAGACTTGAATGAAAATTCTGATTGCCCACAACTTGGGATGATTCAAGTTAGTATGTCTTTCTATTTCAAAGATAAACACTATTGTTTTAGTCTTCAAACATCAAATACTTTTGATGCTGGTGCCGTAAGTTCATCTTTAGCTGTATATAAAGATGAAGATCAATATGATGAATTTGTGGAAGCTGTTTCAAAAGACAGCGAGGTAGATTCATGGGATGCGGAAGAATTGGTTGAGGAATTCTTTACTAAAGAAATCAGTGATCACGCTCAAGAGTTATTTGATTCTTATGTTAATAAAAATTATTTAACTCAAGATTTTAATGGTATGGACGCTAACTCTTTATCAAATGAGTTAAGGAGAGTTCATGACTAATACTGAATTAAAGGCGCTTAGGCGCCTGTTCTTTTTGGATGTGACAGAAGCTGCTCAATTCATTGGTAATTGTCATGTTCGCACATGGCAAAGATGGGAGCAGGGGACAAGAAGTATTCCGGATGATGTAGTTAAAATGATGAATCTTTTAATAGAAGAACGTCAAGGAATATTAGCTATGTTAAGCAACAACAGTTATGTAGATGCTACAACTGATAACATTTTATATTCTAGATTAATAGAATCTGTTCGAGCTGAACTTTTAGCTAAAAAATGGAGTTGCGAATGAAACTTAGATATTATCAAAAAGAGGCTATACAAAAAGCGGTTGATGAATTAAGTGTTGCTGATAGAGCAACTATTGTTATGTGCTGCGGATCGGGTAAAACTGCTGTTGGTGTTGGGGTGGCTAAACAGTTAAAAGTGAATTATGTTGCTGTTGTAGCACCAACAATTTTGTTGGCTGAGCAATTGAAAAATGTATGGTCTAAAGAGCAATCAAAAAAGGTTGTTGTTTTTAACAGTGCTCAAGATGTTGATTATGATAATTTGCGTGATGAAATAAACGCTAATAAATCAATCGTTATTGTTACAACATATCACTCAGCTAATACTTGTGTTGATGCGTTTCAGCAAGTAGGAATTAAATTAGATTTAGTTATTTATGATGAGGCTCACAGAACTTCTGGTAAGTTCGAATCACTTTTTAATCGAATTATCAAGCGAAATGATGCTATTTCTAAGCATTTGTTCATGACGGCAACACCAAAAATGGCATCTTATGAAACTGATGAAACTGAATTTTTTAGTATGGATTCTGAGGAACAATACGGGAAAATATGCTACACATACACATTAAGACAAGCGATTAATGATAAAGTTGTTTCTGATTATAGAATATTAGTGTCTCATGTAGATCAAAATGATTTGAGAAAATCAATATTTAGTAATGAAGAAAAACATTATTATGCTATTGCCTATTCTCTGAAAAAAGCTATAAAAAAGTTTTCACTAAACAAGGTTATTACATATCACTCATCAATTGAAAAGGCGCAAAAATTAACTGAAATTTTTACAAGTGTAATTAGTGATTACAAAGTTTTTCACATTTCTAGCTCACAACCATCTAAAATAAGAGATGAAAATTTATTTAATTATGCAAATTCAGAAAAAGCCATCATAACAAATGTCAGATGTTTTAGCGAAGGGATTGATGTTCCAGATACTGACGCTGTTATGTTTTGCGATGAAAAGACATCACAGATAGATATAACTCAAAATATGGGGCGAGCGATAAGATTGAGCGAAAGCAAGTCGCTTGGGTATATTATCGTGCCTGCATTTGTTGATGAAAACTCAGTTGGGTTAGGAGATTACTCTGGGGTGTTAAATATAGTGCACGCATTAAGCGAAAGTGATGAAGAGTTGGCCGATGTAATTAAATTAAGAGTCAGTCAGAATGAAGATGAAAAAGAAAAATTTATAAAAAATATAAAAAAATTTGTTTTTACTTATGATGATCTTGGTTTGTCAGCAAATGAGCTTGAGGATAGAATTTACATAAAAATAATGGATTCACCGAAATCTTTCTTTGAGAGGATTGAGCAAGTTAAAGAATTCATTAAAAAGAATGGACACGCTAGAATCGGTCAGGATAATTGCGATGATAAAGGTTTGCTAGGCTGGATAAAATACAACAGAAAGGCATATAAAGATAAATTATTAAGCCAAGCAAAAATTGACATGTTAAATAAAGTTGGTTTTGTTTGGGATGTCAAAGAAAATTTGTTTTATCAAAAACTGGAAAAAATGAGAGCTTTTATAACTGAAAATAAAGGAAACATACCGCGTAAAGGTGATTCTATTCTGTACCCCAAGGAGCTAATTTCATGGGTCGCTTCTCTTAGATCAAGGTATTCAAAAGGGGAGTTAAAAACAGAGCATATAAAAGCACTGCAAGAACTTGATTTTGATTTTGAGCCGCAAAAAAACATGCAATCTCAGCAAGACAAAATTGTTGAAGACATATTTTATCATCTAGCTAACAAGAAACAAATGAATGATGATTTGAAGGACAAATTCATCAAATTAAGAATCAAACTCAAAGCAAATTTGCTTAGAAAGGATTTAGTACAAAAAATCCAAGCTTATGAAAAAAAATATAATGTAGATTTTTTTATCAAAATAGATAATAAGCACTCAGAAGATGTTAAAGAAAAAGCGTTAGAGTTATACAAAACCGGTTTGTCTTGCGCTAAAGTTGCGGAGGTGTTGAATGGCGCTGCAGCTACTAGCATTATTTCAAAATGGGCCAGAGACGCTGGACTTTCTAGAAAGAAAATTATTACTGAGGAAATGAAAGAGCAAATGGTTAAGCAAGCTCTAAATGGCATTAGCACTAAATCTATTGCAAGCCAGTTTGATTTAGGAAACACCACCATTTTAAACGTTTTCTCAGAAAAAGGGCTGATTTATGATAAAAAATCCAAAAAATACTCAAAAAAATAAAAAAAATCTTGATTTCTTAAGAGCGCAGTGGTATAAAGTACTCAGACTGGAATTTTTGTATCCAAACTGTTTTTAAAAAGAAGCCTAACTTTAATAAGTTGGGCTTTTTTATTGTCTAATTTATGCAAAATACATCAACAAAAGAACTAGCGGATTTACAAGATAAATATTTAATCGATCTTATTGAAAGGTAGCTTGGTTCGAGTCCAGCTAGACCCACCATAACAGTCCCCCTCATAACCTCTACACAATCTGGATAAATCTGGTTTGTGATACGTTTGGGGGCATCTACAGAATCGACAGCAAAGCTAGACACATGCATAACTACACAATAGCTAGCACGCTGTCACATCATTAACTAACAAGAAGAATAATAACATGTATAAATCATCAATCATGGAATGGTTGCAATCGAATGCGCCGTTAATTTATGGCGTCGTTTTGTCCATTGTCATAGCCTACGGTCGTTTAACATACGACGGGGTTGGAGGCCGTCGCAAATGGGTGGAGGCATTGTTGTGCGGTGCGTTGTCATTAGCTGCTAGCAGTGGGCTAGATTATTTTGGTTTGCCTGTTAGCATGAATCCGTTTATCGGTGGCGCAATTGGTTTTTTGGGGGTTGATAAATTACGTCAAATATCAAATTCAATGTTAAGAAAAAGGGTTGATAACAACGATGACTAAGCTAACTGAACATTTTATGCTAGAAGAATTTACGCGCTCGCCAACAGCTAACAAATTAAAAATTGATAATTCAGTACCTACTGATTTAATGCCCAACGTGCAATTAACAGCTACTCATCTTGAGCTAGTAAGAAAAGCTTTAGGTAGCCCAATTATTATTACATCTGGATACCGCTGTCGGGCATTGAATTCAAGAGTTGGTGGTGTTGCAACAAGTGCTCATACGAAAGGCTTGGCTGTTGATTTTAAATCGTCATTTGGAACGCCTAAAGAGATTTGCCAACGATTAATTGATTCTGGTGTACAGTTCGATAAATTAATTCAAGAGCATAATCAGTGGGTCCATATTGGATTTAGTCCAACCAACAATCGTCAAATAGTATTAACAGCCGTTAAACAAGGCGGTAAAACGGTTTATTTAAGTGGTTTGGTATGAGTAAAGAAAAGATATTAAGCATCGCATTAACCATTGCTGTTTTTGTCTTTGCTGTCTATTTCGGTTACAACAATTATCAAGAGAAGAAACAGCTACAAAAAGATAAAGCTGAGCTGTTCGGAAAAATCGAACAGTTGAACCAGGATATTGCTAAAAACAACCAAATCATAGCTGATAACGAGCAAAGCAAACGTGAGTTAGAAAACCAATCACTAGAACGGCAGGAGCGAATCAATGAGCAACTCAAAAATAATGACTGCGCTAATGAGCGTGTTCCTAGTGTTATCTCTAACAGCCTGTACAACAGAGCGAAAGGTTTACGTCAATCGACCGATACCAGCAAATTTACTCAGTGACTGCCTGCCAAATTTACCGCCTAAATCGATGACATTCGGCGATAGTCTAAGGTATAACGAGCATTTGCTAAATGTTATTGAGAAGTGCAATGCGGACAAAAGGGCGATAAGAGAGATTAGTAATTAAAGAGGTAAAAATGGCGATATTTAAACGTGTTTCGAAAGAATATATCCAAATGAATTATACCCATTACGCCTTAGCGTACGGGATTTACCCGGTTTATATAGGTAAACTACATCACGAATCACCAACTGTAGAAGTTAGAAATTGGTTTCCAGTATGGGGATTAACCTTGCTTGATAACATCATTCAACCAATGCTAACGCTGCTTGGTAAAGAAAATATGTTTATGTTTAAAGTGACTGGTGAAATAAAATGCGCCGAAGATAACTGGTTACCAAAAATGCAGAGATTAAAACCGTATGAAGAATCTTCATATTGGCAGAATTTCACGCTAAGCCAATTGGACGCCGCAATATACGATTTAAATAAAATTAGAGCAAACTCCGATTTCCCAAAATGGGTAGATAATTGGGTTTGTGATAAATTAGATTGTGCATTGAGATTTATTGAATACTCAAAAGACAAGTATGGTTGCAAATCCATGGCTAAGGATGCATACAATATGGTGACTGACGCATTATTAGTGTTAGATTTATTTAATTACAAAAATCTGTACGATAGTAAACCAGACATTAGTAATTTAGAAAAATACATCAAAAGCAAAAGTAAATAACTATTCACTTTTACCGCATGAAGTATAAAAAATCCTGGGCAGTTATAAAAAATAACTGCATATTTAATCAAACCGCTTAATTGCGGTTTTTTTGTGCCTGAAATTTGCCATCACACGGCAATTAACAACAAGAGCCACTTAGGAATGAGTTTTAGAGGGTATCAGATGGTTTTCATGGTTACCTCTCTTGACTGGTTCCCTGTGTGACTAAAACTCATTTCTAATGGAGAATACCATGAATATTATTAAATTCGATTTTAAGGGTCATCAAGTTGGTTTCAATGATGATGGATGGATTAACGCAACAGAAGCGGCATCAAGATTTGGTAAACGTCCAAATGACTGGCTAATTCTTCCTGATACAGTTAATTATATCAATGCGTTAGAATCTACATACCAGAAAATCCCGTATGTAAAAACGAGCCGAGCTAGAAAGGATCGTGGTGGTGGTACTTGGATTCACCCTAAATTAGCGGTTAGGTTTGCGCGTTGGTTATCTGTTGATTTTGAGATATGGTGTGATGAGCAAATTGATAAGCTTATTCGTTCTCAGGCTGTTACTTATACAGATGAGCAAGTATTAGCAATACTAACTTATAGTCAACCGCAAACATGGGAAAAACGATTCAAGCAACCATTTTATCAAGCATTATCAAAAATGACTAACTTGCCATTTAACGATCATATTGGCGGTTGTCCATCATTATTTGGACTGATAACCCAGAAGTGGGTTTATGGTGTCGTGCTACCTAAAAAGGTTTATCAAAGTATCAAAGAGCGCACCAAAAAAGGCGAAAAAATCCATCAATTCTTAAAACCAGATGCACTAAAAGCAGTAGAAGACCAGTTAATAGCAATAACAACCATCGCAAAAGGTTGTATTGATTATAAGGATTTTGAGGCTCGATGCTCAACAATATTTAATACAAAAGGTCAGATTAAATTTATATTAGCTGCATAACGGTAACTATCATGGATAATAATAAAAATCCTATTTTTTATGCTCGCATTGTTAGTATCTCATATGTAGAGCATCTCATTAGAATAAATGGCGATAATATTTTTAAGCACCATTTAGGAGATCTAGAATTAGAGCCTGACAGCCTCGCCTCCTTTCTGGAGGGATACTATGAACAACATCTTTCCGAATTTGAGCGTATATGTATGTACGGCTCAATGATTGATCTAAATAAAACAAAAGAAGGTTGTTCATTTAAAATTGGTACTACTTTTTATTTAAATCAATCAGGTATTGATAGATTAAACAATCTAATGAGCAGTTTCATTCTAATGAAATCAGAAGAGAAAGAAACAAAATCAAGTATTGCATATCATTAACATTAAGGTTAATCACGTTCGTTGAGATAAAGAGAAATGAAACAAATTCAATTATTAATTTAAGGAAAGATTATGAAAAAGCCAGACTGGGAGGCTATCGAATCAGCCTACAGGGCTGGATTACTGTCTATAAGAGAGATAGCTTCACAACACGGAATAACTCACGGCGCAATAAATAAAAGAGCAAAGCGTGATGGTTGGGAAAGAGATTTAAGCGCAAAAATTAAAAACAAAGCAGACTCATTGGTATCCAAAAAAGAGGTATCCACTCAGGTATCCAGTGAAAATAAGTTAAACGAGCGGATACTCATTGAAGCTAACGCCGAAGTAATCGCAAATGTTCGAATGGAACACCGAGGTGATATTCGTAAAGCTCGTAATATTACCAACGCCTTATTTGAGGAGCTTGGCGCTGAATGTGCTGATATAGAGTTATTCAAAAAACTTGGTGAGTTATTAGCAAATCCAGACCAAAACGGCAGGGATAAACTCAATGAAGTTTATATGGCCGTCATATCTATGCCAGAAAGGGTAAAATCAATGAAAGCATTAAGTGAAACGCTGAAGAACTTGATTGCTTTAGAGCGTCAAGCTTACAACATTGATGACACACCTAAAGATAATTCAGTTGGCCAACTTTCGGATTTAATGGATAAACTATCACGGGAGGGTTAATGTTATCTCCTGGTCATTTAAAAAAACTCAGTAATAAGCTTTGGCGTTTAAATAACCTCTACTACATCACGGATAAAGCAGGCAAGCAAATTCGCTTCACAATGACCCCCGAACAGCTTGAATATTTCGAAGGTATGCATACAAGGAATATCATATTAAAAGCTCGGCAATTGGGTTTTACTACCGAAGTATGTATTATTCAGTTAGATGCCGCTTTATTTGAATCAGCTAAATGTGCGTTGATTGCTCACACTTTAAATGATGCTAAAAGATTATTTAGAGAAAAAGTCAAATATGCCTATGACAGACTACCCGAAGAAATAAAACAAGCAAATCCCGCTAGTAATGATGCTGCTGGCGAGTTAGTCTTTAAAAAAGGCGGTTCGCTTTATGTTTCTACTTCATTTCGTGGTGGTACACTGCGTTACTTACATGTTTCTGAGTTTGGTAAGATTTGTGCTAAGTTTCCTGATAAAGCCAAGGAAATCGTCACAGGTGCGTTTGAGGCGGTTGCTACAGGCTGTTTCATTACTATCGAAAGCACAGCGGAGGGTAAAAGTGGTTATTTTTATGATTATTGCAATACAGCTGAAAAAGCCCATATTCAAGGTAAGCCTTTATCATCACTAGACTGGAAATTTTTCTTTTTCTCTTGGTGGAAGAATCCGCTTTATGCGATAGCGCCAGTTGAACCGATACCAACTCGATTAGAAGAGTATTTTAGCGAAATAAAAGCTAAGCATGGTATCGACTTAACCGAACAACAAAAAGCTTGGTATCACGCTAAAGAGAAAACGCTTGGCGATGATATGAAGCGTGAATATCCATCTATTCCAAGTGAAGCCTTTGAGCAATCAATCGAGGGTGCTTACTATGCAAGGCAATTCAGAGAGCTATACAAAGAAAAACGCATTACCGTACTATCTGATAATAGTCATTTACCTGTTTATACTTATTGGGACTTGGGTGTCGGTGATTCAACCGCTATTTGGTTTGTGCGCAAAGTGGGTGAAGAATTTCACATCATCGACTACTACGAAAATAGTGGCGAGGGTCTCAGGCACTACATGAAGGTCTTGAAAGATAAAGCCCAAAATCTTGGTTATGAATATGCTGAGCACTGGGCGCCGCATGATATTGATAATCGTGAATTATCGGGTGATGGTAAGAGCCGTAAACAGATAGCAAAAGAAGGCTATGAAATTGACGGTGAGAAATACAGCATTAAGTTTAATGTAGCCCCAAGGTTAAGTGTTGATGATGGCATCGAATCAGTTCGTGAAATTCTTCCGCTCTGTGCATTTGATTCAAGCAAATGTGAACAAGGTATTGCTTATTTAGAAGCGTATCGTAAAGCATGGGATGATAAAAACGGCTGTTGGCGAGATAAACCGCTTCATGACCATACATCACACGGCGCGGATGCGTTTAGATATTTTGCTGTGGCTAATCGAAATGCACGCAGACAAGCTTTTACAATTCAAATGGAAACAACATTCTAATGAATCATGACATTACTTTTATTCGACCTGAGCACAAACAAGCATCTATTAACTGGGAAAAAATGCGGGATGTTTGTGCTGGCGCTGAAATAATTAAATCAAAAGGTAATCAGTATTTACCTTATTTAGATCCTACCGATAAGAGTGAACGTAATAAAAAACGCAACCAGGATTATATTGCAAGGGCGGTTTTTTATAGCATTACTGGTCACACAAAAATTGGTTTAATTGGCATGGCTTTCCGCAAAGATCCAACAATTAGCATCCCTAACAAGTTGGAATATCTCAAAACCAATGCAGATGGTGCGGGAACAAGTATTTACCAACAGTCACAATCAACGCTTGAATCAGTATTAGAAGTTGGTCGTCATGGTCTGTATGTTGATTATTCATCAGATTCTAATGAGTCTATGATTTTATCGTATAAAGCAGAAGATATTATTAACTGGCGAACACAACGAATTAACGGCAAAGATAAGCTAGTTTTAGTTGTTCTTCGGGAAGTCGTTGAAGTCTCTGATGGATATGGTTTTAAAGATATCACTCAATACAGAGAGCTAGCTATTGAAGATGGCAAGTTCATTTGTAAGGTTTGGCGTCGCACAGGTGAAAATAACAGTGGACCTTATGAAATTGATTCTATTTATGAGCCAAAACCAAAAAATGAAGATCATTGGCATGAAATTCCATTTACATTTGTAGGCGCTCAAAACAATGACCCAACAATTGATGATTCTCCTTTATCTTCATTAGTTGAAATTAATTTAGGACACTATCGTAATAGTGCTGATTATGAAGATAGCTTATTCTTTTGTGGGCAGGTTCAGCCTGCAATCATCGGATTAGACACAGAATGGCGAGATTTCTTGGAAAAGAATGGTGTCAAGATTGGATCTCGTACCCCATTATTACTTCCTCAGGGCGGTAATTTTGTTTACGCCCAAGCACAGCCTAACACTTTAGCTAAAGAGGGTATGGACGATAAGCGCAATTATATGGTGGCACTAGGCGCTAGGTTAATAGAACAAAACTCATCAGCTAAAACCGCAACACAAGCTAATGGTGATCAAACAGCATCAACATCCGTACTCGGTATATGTTGCTCTAACGTGTCGGAGGCTTACACGATAGCGCTGAAATGGTGCGCTCATTATCTTGGGATAGTGGTTGATGACATTGTTTGTTCTATCAATCAAGAGTTTATTTCTAAGATTGCTGATGCTGGCATGATTACCGCTATTGTTAGCTCATGGCAATCAGGCGCAATCAGGGATGAGGATATGATACGTGCAATGCAAAAAATAGATATCATTGACCCAAGCGCAGATCCTGAAACTGTTAAGCAGGAGCTAAAAGACGCTGATCCTCAGTTGCTAGGTAATTTATGACAATTAACAAAAAACTACGAGATGAAGCTATCTCTCACCGCGTTAATCTGGTTGGTTATGAGCATAATTTAATAAGAGAATCACTTAAACTACTAAATGTTGTTGATAAACAGCTCACAGCTCAATTGTATATTGCGTTAGATAATTTATCTTATAGTGAATTTAAAATATCACGACTTGAATCAATGCTCAGTAGTGTTAAGTCATTAAATTCATTTTCTGATTATCTCTTTGGTGAATTAAATGCATTTAGTGAATATGAGAGTAATTATCAATATTCACTGTTTGAATCGTTATTATCCGATATTGTTAAAGCTAAATACCCTTTAATGCAGATATCGCCCAATCAGTTATTTGCGGCGGTAAAAGCAAAACCATTTCAAGGGCGATTATTGTCTGAATGGGTAAGCAATATCGAAGATGACAGACTTAAACGTGTTACAAATGCCGTTAGAACTGGTTATGTAACTGGCGAAACCACTGAACAGATTATTAGAAGAGTGAGAGGTACTAAAAAGAACAATTATAAAGATGGCGTTTTAGAAACGAGTAAGAGAAACGTATCATCATTAATTCGCTC
Source organism: Gilliamella sp. X-60 (assembly GCF_057063585.1). NCBI lineage: Bacteria > Pseudomonadati > Pseudomonadota > Gammaproteobacteria > Orbales > Orbaceae > Gilliamella > Gilliamella sp. X-60. The sequence goes on from NZ_JBXSQJ010000011.1 coordinate 43,448, forward strand.
AGCTGTATCTCACACAGCCGCCGTTTCTCGTGATGAGTTCGGAAAGGCTAATAGCGATTTAATAAAAGGCAAGCAATGGTTATCTACGCTTGATACTAGTACTACTCCGATGTGTATTATTCGTGATTTAAAACAGTATACATTAGATAACCAGCCTATCGGTCATGACATTCCATACGGTGACGGACCGGGTAAATTACATTTTTGTTGTCGGTCTGTTGAAACGTTTATACTAAAAAGTTATCGTGAACTAGGGATCGACATTGATGAAACACCAACTGGAACACGAGCATCAATGGATGGTCAAGTTCCTGCTAAAACATCTTATCTTGAGTGGCTAAAAACGCAATCACAAGAAAGACAAGAGCAAATCTTAGGAGTAGAAAGAGCGAGGTTATTACGCAATGGGGAAATTGAGCCAGAAAAGTTTTTCACTCGCGATGGACACTTATTAACTCTAGACGAACTACGTCGCACATACTAACTATTAATTGTTTATTACAAGGAGGTCGCTATATGCGACCTTTTTTATTTTCAGAGCAAAGCTCAAATCCTGAGGGGAAATTATGTTATTTAGAGAAATCAACCGAAAGTTTTATTCAGAAGCGCAAGAAGGTGGCGATGCTGGTGGTGGCGCAACAATCACCCCAGAAGTACAAGCCTTAATTGATAAAGCAGTTGCTGAAAACACGCAAGGCTTAAAAAATAAAAATACCGAATTGCTCGGTAAGCAAAAGGCATTATCTGAAAAACTAAAGCAGTTTGAAGGGATTGATCCTGACGCCGTCAAAACAATTTTACAGCGATTTTCAGATGATGAAGAAGCAAAACTTATTTCAGCAGGGAAAATCGATGAGGTATTAAACAAACGCACAGAGCGGTTTAGAAGCGAGTTTGATAAAAAACTCAAAGCAGAACAAGAGCGAGCTGATAGCGCACAAAAGAAAGCTGAAAAGTATAGCAGTATTGTGCTTAGCAATAAAATGACTAATGCGGCATTGAAAGCAGGAGCGTTACCAGAAGCATTAGAAGATATTAGTTTACGTGCCAAAGGCATGTTTATTTTAAGTGATGACGGTGAGGCTGTCGCAGTAGGACAAGATGGCGAACCTTTACTTGGTAAAGACGGTAAAACTCCGTTAACACCTCAAGAGTGGGTGGAATCATTAAAAGATAATGCTCCACACCTATTTCCAAAAGCCGAAGGCACTGGAGGCGGAGGTCACAAGGCAGGTGGTTCCAATTTAGTTCGTTCAAAAATGACCAGTACGGAAAAACACAACTACATCCAAAAATATGGTCAACAAGCATATTTAAAATTACCAAAAGATTAAGAGGAAGTTAAATAATGGCAACAACAGTAAATACAGATTTAATCATTTACAACGATTTAGCACAAACCGCATTTTTAGAACGACGCCAAGATAACTTGGATGTATTTAATGCGGCATCTAATGGTGCAATTCTTATCGATAATGAATTAATTGAAGGAGATTTTCGTAAACGAGCATTTTACAAGGTTAACGGCTCTATTGACCCTCGTGATGTTAATTCGGTTGATCCTGTTACAGGTAAAAAAATCGGTGCAGGCGAAGCTGTGGGCGTCAAAGTACCATGGAAATATGGACCTTATGAAACAACAGAAGAAGCATTTAAACGCCGTGGGCGTGATATTTCTGAATTTTCTGAGGTGATCGGCGTTGATGTGGCAGATGCAACATTAGAGGGCTACGTTAAATATGCCATCAATTCTCTAATGGCTGCTATTGGCGCTAACACTGACATGACAGTAACTGCGGATATTGCGACCGATGGGAAGAAAACATTAACCAAAGGATTACGCAAATATGGCGACAAATTCAATCGTGTTGCTTTATTTGTTATGCATTCTACAACCTACTTTGACATTGTAGATCAGGCAATGGATAACAAGCTATACGAAGAAGCTGGTGTTGTGGTTTATGGCGGACAACCAGGAACATTAGGCAAACCTGTATTAGTTACCGATTCTGCGCCAGTTGATGCGATTTTAGGTTTAGTTGCAAGTGCTGTCAAAATCACTGAGTCACAAGCTCCGGGCTTCCGTTCTTATGACATCAATACGCAGGAGAACCTAGCAATCGGATATCGTGCAGAGGGTACAGTTAACATTGACTTACTCGGTTACAGCTGGGATACATCAAAAGGTGCTAATCCAGATTTAGCTAAGTTGAGCAATCAAGTTAACTGGAAAAAACACTTTGACAGCAATAAATCTACCGCTGGCGTTTTAATTAAACTAGGAGCGCCAAACGTTAACAGCAGATCTGCCAAAGTAAATAATTAAAACAAAGGGCGTAAAGCCCTTTTTATGGAGCGATGAATGATTAATGCCGATCTTAATTCTAGCAGCTTTAACAGTTATGCAAGCATTGATGATTTAGAGCATTTTGCTAACGCAAGAGATATAAGTTTACCTAACAATAAAGAATCATTGCTCATTAAAGCAATGGACTATTTGAATGGATTAAATTGGGCAGGTAAGAAAGCCAAACAAAACCAACCTTTACCATTTCCTAGAAAGGATATTGTTTTGGATGGCTATTTATTACCTAGCAATGAGATCCCAACTCCACTAATTGCAGCTCAATGTATGTTAGCTATTGAAGCTATTTCGGATGATTTATTGCCTAGTGTGCGTGAGGTTCCAGTAAAGTCGGAGTCTATAGCTGGTGCTTTAACAGTAGCTTATGCGGTCGATGAATCTGGCTTTAAACCACAGTATACGGCTGTTATGTCAATATTGGGGGATTTGGTTGTTAGCCGTGGGTTTTCAATAAATTGTATTGCTGAGAGGTCGTGATGGGAAACTTTTATGAACGCTCATTTAATACGGCCTTGAAGCTCCTTTCAAAATATGGCATGAAATATTCCGTATTAAGGAAGGGTAAGGTATCGATTGTTAACGGTAAAGAAGTTATTACCGAAAATCAGACCTTTACTACAACAGGCATAAAAACTAATTATAACCCGATTGAGATTGACGGAACAGTTATTCAGTCGGGGGACGTTCAAATGGTTTTTTCTGCTGATGTTGAGCTGAAAATCAATGATATTGTAACTATTGACGGTGAAAAGTATCTTATCAAACAGCCGAATCCCGTAAAACCCGCTGATGTTCTCATATGCTACAAAGCACAGTTGAGGAAAGCGTAAATGTCGAATAGCCAAAACTTTCTATCGTCTATCAATGCGTTTGTAGATAAAGCGAAAGCAAAAAATGAGCTTGTAGTTAAAAAGGCCTGTATCGAAATATTGCAAGATATTATCAGAATGTCGCCAGTGGGTAACCCTGAATTGTGGGCGATTAATCAAACCGCTGTAGCATATAACATTGCTGTTTCTGACTATAATTCATCTTTGCGAGATAATCCTGACAATCTAACGAAAAATGGGCGACTAAAGAAAGGGTTGAAAGTTAATGACTCCATGGACATCAAGAAAAGAGCGAATTATTCTGGTGGACGGTTTCGGGGTAATTGGCAAGTTACCTTTAATGTCCCCGCATCTGGTGAATTGGATAGAATTGATCCGTCTGGAGTGGAAACATTAAAAGATGGTATCGAGCAAATTGGGCGGTATACTTACGGCGTTCAATCAATCTACTTTACTAACAACCTACCTTATAGCGTGAGATTAGAATTTGGACACTCTAAACAAGCGCCTAACGGCATTGTCAGGGTCGCCGCACTAAATGCTCAAGTTCATTTTGAAAACGCCACAAAAGGAGGTTAATAATTGATTTCGACAATTTCAGAATTGCTCGAATCGCATTTAGATATCATTGCCAACCAGCTAGGTTTACCAATCATTTATGAAAACATCGAAGCAACACCTAATAACGAAATCTACTTAAAATCTAATATATTGCCAGCAATCACAACCAGCTTTGATTTGAGCGGTAATTCAAGGATTTACAAAGGTGTTTACCAAGTTAGCGTAGTTGCTCCAATTAACACTGGTAAATCACGCTCTCAGCAAATATCAGAAGCGATTATTCAGCATTTTCAACTCAACACAGAGTTAACCAAAGATAATTTTTCACTTTATATCAACTCAATACCAGGCGTTTATCCTGCTATCACAGATAAAACCACTTACACCATCCCAATTAGCATGAATTACCGTGCTGATACATTAATTTAATTAAATTAGGAGTTTTACTATGGGTTTTGCATTACCTAACGGAGCACGTGTTTACGTGCAAAAATCAAAAGGCGAGGCTTTAGCATTTGAAACTATTACAAACGCCAAAGAAGCGGTTGTTACATTGAAAGCGAATCACGGGCTTGTGGTCGGTGATGAGGTTCTAATTGCTTCGGGTTGGACAAAATTAAATAATGCGGTTGCTAAAGTATCGAAAGTTAATAATTTAGAGGTTATTCTTGGCAATATTAACACGACAAATGTCATCGCATTTCCTGCTGATGAGGGTAGCGGAACATTAACTAAAATTACAGCGTGGGAAAGATTACCACAGGTAAAAGAGGTTGCTACTGAGGGCGGTGAACAACAATTTGTTCAAATTCAATTTTTGGATGATGATACAGAACGACAATTACCAACCATTAAATCAGCAAAAAGCAAAAGCTTTACTATTGCTCATGACAGCTCTTTGCCGATCTATCCGCTATTGCAGGAATTAGATCAGACGAACGATGTGGTAGCAATGAAAATGTATGTACCGAAAGCAAAAGAAACTCGCTACGACGCTGTACGTGTGTCATTTGACCCAACACCTGAGACGGCTATCAACGAGATTGAAACCGTAAAAATCAACACAACCGTCGAATCACCAGCGATCACATTTTATAAAGATAAATAAGGATAAACTAAATGGCAAAATTTAAATTAGTCGCAGAACCAACGTTTAAATGTAATGTCTTAATTCCTCGTGCAGGTCAAGAGGACGGGCAAATCGAACTAACATTTAAACATTACTCAGCAAATAAACTCGCCACACTAGAAGATGAAGTTAAAGATAAACAAATTATCGATATTGTCATGAAAATAGTTCAAGGTTGGAGTTTGGATGAAGAATTTAATCAAGAAAACATGCAAATCTTATTAAATAACTATCCTGCTGCTTGGCGCGCGATAACCGATACATATTATAAAGAAATGTTAGGTCAACGCGAAAAAAACTAATTGAACTTGCCATTGCTCTATATACCCCTGAGCCGTCAAAGGATGAACTGGCGGCATTCGGTCTAACCGAAGATGATTACGCTGATGAGTATGTAGAAATATGGCAAGACAATTTAGATGTTTTTAAGCTATTTAAAGCAATGTCCACCCAGTGGCGTACAAGCATGGGTGGCGTTACAGGGCTTGATTACAATTGCTTACCGTGGGTTATGAAAGTTAACAAAATAGCTGAAAACGAGACTATTTTTAACGATATTCAAATCATGGAAAGCGAAGCCCTGAAATTAATGCACAAATCAAAATAATTGTTAGTTTAAAGGGTAACATTTGAAAAGTCACCCATCAGTCAAACCACCTTAAGGTGGTTTTTTATTGCTCTTAACTCAATGATCACATAATATTAACGTAAAACAGTTAATATAAAATAGGATTATTATATGTCTAGTAATGAAGAAGATTTGCTTGATGAGTGTTATTTTCCTAGTTCTATAGCAATAACAGAAGAAATTCCTAAGGGGATTAAGCTTGAAATAAAAAAAATTCAAGACAGGCAAAAATTAATGATTCGTCAAAAGTCTGCTTGCGATGTAAATCTTAATGAGCCTTGTGAAATTTTTAATAATGTAGAAGATAATTATATTGATAGATTGTGCATTCTGTTAATAAGGGCATTTAATTGTGATTGCCACATTATTATGTCCAAAATAAAACAAATCAACATACATGTTTTAGGTGAAATGATAGAAAAATCGTTTTATGAATTAAATGGATTGGGAGAGTTTAAACGAAACCTTTTTAGTGTATCTATTTCATTTGAGTATTTTAATTTGAAATTAGATGAATTAGTCTTGTACTACAACTATTTAAATCCAGACCATAAAATAGATCACCTGATCGATCTTTAAATTATATTAAATATGAGTATCGTATGAAAAGAATTTTACTAATTAGCTTGGTTAGCTTAGTTTTATTTGGCTGTGAAGAAAAAAAAGTAACTGAGGAAATGCTTATTGGGGATTGGAGATGTTCTGGTTTTACACATGAAGCAAATTGGGAGAACGGAACTTTTCTTGAGTATGGAGAAACTAAAGATAAAAAAGATGGGGTTGTTAAATACTTTTTAAAAAACGATGAGTTATTTTGGAGTGCCGAATCAGTGTCTTATCCATTTCACTTGGTTTCCTATAATGATTTGTGGGTGGAATCATCTGATAATGGTAAAAAGATAAAGGCTAAAAAAAGCATTAAATACATTTCTAATGATGAATTTAAAATAACCCTTACCAACGAATATATGTTTGATAATAAAAGAGATAATAGAAAAATAAAGCGTGATATAAACTGTGAACGCATTAAAGAATAAAATAATTACCTATTGACTACCAAAGCAATTTAATTGTATATTCTTTGACGAGGTGTCGAAACCTAAACAAAGCGGATTAATCGCCCCGTTAGCGTGATTTTTTTATGCTCAAAATCTATGCCGAGAGGGCGAGGAATAAAATACCAGCAATGGAAATAACTCCAGCCTTTCTTTGTTAGGCTTTCGAACCTCTTGGCACCCAATTAACTAGATTGGGGAAGTAATTTCGAAAAAAATAAACAAAGGATATAGCATGTCAAACACAAAATTAGAAACAATTCAGTTTCACAATCAACAATTAATCGTTCTTAATCACCAAAATAAACCTTATATTGCAATGAAGCCTGTATGTGAAAATATCGGGTTAGATTGGCACGCTCAAAGGCAAAGAATCCATAGACATCATGTGCTTAGTAAAGGTGAGGTTATGATAACCTTACTCTCTAAAAGCGGTAATCAAGAGTATTTATGCCTACCAATTTCGATGATCAACGGTTGGCTTTTTGGTATTGAAACTAGTCGGGTAAAACCAGAAATCAGGGCAACACTTGAACAATATCAATTAGAATGTTTCGATGTACTTTATAACCACTTTATGCCAAAAGTAGCGCAACAATTCCCTAATACGATTTCGCCCGAGCAACAACAGCAAATCCAACAAGCAGTCAACGAGCGAGTATATCGAACAGGTGAAAAACATCAGGCTGTTTATTCAAAATTTCATCAACAATTCAAGATACCACGCTATCAAGATTTACCTGCCAGTAAGTTTGATGAGGCGATTAAGTGGCTTGGTGGTGTAAGCATGAGAAACGGATTATCTGATGAAGATTGGTATAAATTAGCTCGACTATTATTTGTTGCTAATTATATGAGAGAAAAAATTCAGTTAATTGAACCTGCGTTAAAAATAATTGATTCATCTTATAGAGGAGCTTTTTATTCTATGGGCATTGAATTTAAAAGAGATATTGAATTAGCACGATTGATTATCGAAAGGGAGACAATGCATATCATTACAAATCACTTTACTGAGAAATGGAATAGAGTATTGCCAGTCATTCGATATCACTAATCAAATAATATTTAAATATAACCACCTTCGGGTGGTTTTTTAATGTCTGGAGAAAACTATGGCAGAAGAAATCACATCGCTAAAGCTTAAGATTGATGTGCAAAGCGTCGATGAAGCAAATAAAAAACTAGATGATTTTAGTAAAAAGGCGGAGGGTGCTGCGTCTGCTACTGATGAGTTAACAGCCGCAAAAAAGCGTGCGTCAAATATAACTGCCGAAGAGTTGAAAGACTTTGAAAGAGTTTATCAAAATGCGGTAAAAGGTGCAAAAGCATCACGACTTGCAGCAGAGCAAGAAAGAAAACTCGCGGCAGCTAGAAAGCATCTTGCTGAATCTAGTGATAAATTATACGCAGGATTCAGGAATCAGCTTGATAGCTTAAAAGATGTTAATACCGCCTCAAAAGAGCTAGAAAAAATAAGTAGTAACGTCAGCAAAGCGTTCAGAAACAACGAGCTTGATCTCAGTAACTATACGCAATTATTACGAGATGTCGCAATCAAGCAAAAAGAAGTAATAACCGCAGAAAACATAGCAAGCAAGGCGAAAACTGATTTTTTAAATAAATTAAAAGCGCAGGTTGCTACTCAGAATCTATCAAAAGAGCAATTATTGCGATATCAAGCTGCACAACTCGGGGTTAGCTCATCTGCTGATGTTTATATTAAGAAGTTAAGACAAGCAGCAACAGAGACACGCTCTTTTGGACACGTTACAAAAACGGCGACAAATCAAGCAGCTAAAATGCAAATGCAACTGCTGCGAGGTAACTTTGCTGGCATCAATTCGCTTGGTATGTCCATGATCATGAAAAATGGCATAGGCAATACTTTTAGCACACTGTTAACCTCGCTAAATCCTGTGAACATCGGCATTTCAGCAATGGTCGGATTGCTTGGTAGCATGATACCGAAGCTTTTTGAAACTGAAAGCGCTACTGATAAGTTAGCAGCAGCTCAAGATCGTTTAAATAGAGTATTGAACACAGATAAAAAAACGGGTTTTACTTTTTTGTCTGACGATATGATGCAATTGCTTAAGAAAAATAAACCACTTGTTAGAGCGCTATTAAAATCAAGTGAAGAAGATGTTGAGAAATCAGTTTCAAGTATTAAAACTAAATTACAAGATGGGATCAAAGATATTACAGATAGTTTTGCTGACTACATGAACTCAGCAAACTCAATGGGATTGTCAGTAGAAACAACGCTAGACTCAGTGTTAAATAGTTTTCAAAAACTCAAATCGCAAGGCTCTCTTGATCAAGGGGAACTTCAAAGCATTGAAGATAAAGCTAATACATTGGCTTACCATTTAAAAATTACACAAGATGAAGCTCATGAATTTCTTTCACAATTGTCAGATATTAAAGCTGAAACAGATTCAGTAAAGGCGGAAGAAAAAATAACTCAGCTTATTAATAGATTGAGTGAATTATATGCGAAGTCGAACGGTAGTAATGAAAAATTCAAATCTTTGATAGACGGGTTGGTTGAAATAGCAAAATCAGCGGATAAAGCATCAGCACAACTACAATTTTTGCAGTTCATCAGCGGAAACGCAGATAAAGCAACAGACCCAACAAAAAGCCCGTTCTACCAATACTCACAAATGATAATGACGCGTAGCGAGCGTGCAAAAGCTGAAATTGAGGAGATGAACAGAAAGGCTGATGAAGCTAACAAAATATATAAGAAAGGGCAAGATGGTTATGTAACTGATGAAAAGAGAAGAAAAGCTGCGGCAAAGATTAGAGCTAACAACGCAGAAAAAACGAGCTCAGCAACTAATCTTTTACGCACATCACAACAGCAAGAAATCAGCTTAAAAAGTCAGCTTCAAGCACTGCGAGAACAGAGCTTGACAGTTAACACAATCACATCGGAGCGCAAAAAGTACTTTGATTTACAAGCTCAGATTCAAACGCTAGAAAGTACTGGCAATAAATCAAGAATGTCAGCGCATGAAAAGTATGTACTTGCACATAAAGATGCTTTACTTGCTCAGTTTGCTAAAAATGCAGCTATTAGTGAGGAAATTACACAATACGAAACGGCGACTAAAGCGCTTCGTAAAATGCAAGAGTACACAACAAACTTATCTGCAAAATCTAAAGCTAGCCAAGCTACGTTCGGTATGACGTCAAAAAATGCGAATCGTTACAATGAAATGTCAGAGCTTGACGCTCAGCGTGATATTGCTTTAAAAGGTACGACAAATCCGAATGAAATAGCAAAAATCACAGAAGAGTATAACAAGGCAAAACAAGCGTTACAACAAAGCTGGCAACAGGAAGACATCAATCAAACTGATTGGTTTGCAGGGCTAAAAGTGGGTATTAATGAATTTTCAGATGCGTCACGGAACATGTTTGATGCGTTTCGTGATTTAGGACAACAAACCATGAGTTCTGTTAGCCACTCATTAACTGAATTTGTTACGACTGGGAAAATGAGCTTTAAAAACCTTACTAAGTCAATTCTCACCAACATTATTGAAATTATCAATAAGCTGCTAGTTGCTCAAGCAATACAGTCATCAATGAAATGGTTTGGAATGGCTAGCGCTGGTGCTGGTGCAGCAACGGGTGGGCTACAGCAAGCATACAATGGAGGGCTAATCCGTGGATATGCAACTGGTGGGGATGTTAGATACAGCATTAACTCGTGCGGTTTTACAGGGCGGGGTAATAAGTATGAACCAGCAGGCATTGTTCACAAGGGCGAATTCGTATTCACTAAAGAAGCGACAAAGCGTTTAGGCGTTGGCAATCTTTACGCGCTGATGAACGACGCTCAAAGAGGATACGCAAATGGAGGCGCAGTTAATCTTGGTCATGCTTCACCAATTGCTTTTACTCGAAAATCAAGCGGTTCATCTAATGCCGTAAACGTTACAGCTAACGTAACAGTGAATATGCCGTCTACCAACAATGATACGTCAGGCGTTAAAAGTGGTGTTGATGCTCAATCAGCTCAAAAACAGATTGGCGCAGTCATTCAAAAAGAGATGAATGAAATGTTTAAAAAATCTGTTTCTCCTGGTGGAGAGCTATATAACATAATGAAAACAATGAGGTGATATGACAATAGACGTTTTTAAATGGAAAACAATGGGCAATCCGAAACATACAGATTCATCAAACATTAACGAAGCTGGATTTGGTGACGGATATGTCCAGTTATCCAGTAATGGTATTAATAATGTTAGTGAATCTTGGGACTTAACTTATACAGGATGCATCAATGAAATAAAAGAAGTTCGTGATTTTTTAAACTCGCACATCATAAAGTCGTTTAAGTGGAAAAATTTGTACGGTGAAGAAAAATTGTATCGAGTTGTGAATAAATCTATCGAATCCGAATTTGTTGGCGGCAGAGTTGTTTCATTATCATTCAAATTTATTCAAGCTTATTCACCTTGATTAAAAATCGGTTAGGAAACGTATTGATTTTATTAAAGTTTTTTCTGGTGTTTTTTGAGGGTAATGCCACAACCCTTTTTTTAATCGCCTTTTTAAGTTATTGAAAAATATAGATTAATTCCAGTTCTAGAAAAAAGGGTTATTTTCGAAAAAATGGTTAAAATTTAGTTAAAACAATATGATATCTTTGATATAATCTAGTTCACCGCCGAGTAGGCGGTTTAGAAATCAGGAAATTACATTAAAAAGGTACGAATTTTGTTCACCGCCGAATAGGCAAACATAAACCACCTGCGGGTGGTTTTTATTGCCCCAAACGTTGAAATAACATACTATTACCTAGAAGTATAATTGAGTCATGTATTATAAATATATTTAGAGGTGAAAGTTATGAGTGATAAAATATGGTGGGAGAAAACAGTAGAATATCGATTTCTTCAAATGTTATTTGCAGAAAATAACTTAAGCATATCCCCACTAGATGGGAAGCATGAAAAACAATCTGGTGATGCAGTGCTAACCCAAAATGATAAGTGGTTGTTAATTGAGTTTAAGCGTGATGAGACTTGCTTATCAAGTGAAATACAAAAATATAATCTAAAAGAAGAAAATAAAGAAGAAAATAAAGAAGAAAATTATAATAAAGCTAAAAAAGAACTTAAAAAAGATGGAACTCATCATTTTTTAATTTATGGTGATAGTACATCATCTACAGTTTTAAATTTAAAATTACAATTATATTGGGGTTATGATCCTGAGAATGAAATTCAGGCTCTGGCTAAGATTGTGGCTAAGGATCTGGCTGAGGCTAAGGCTCAGGTTCTGGAACTGGCTCAGGCTGAGAATGATAATTCAGAAAACCTTTTAATCACAAATATTTTTGAGGAAGGCAAAAATCGTCAGGAATTCACTAACTATCTTAATAAGTTAAAAGAAGTAAGAAAAGACAATGAAGCTGGTGGTGGTAGCGCAGTTGCTATGTCGATAAAGGATAATAAACTAATTATGATTCCTATAGTTAACAATAAATTAGTCTTATCTTTAGAAAACAATATGTCTAATAAAAATAGTAATGTAACACAATGCGATAAAAGTAAAGAAAAAAATGAAAAAAATCAAAATTAGATATTGAATAAAGGATATTACAGATTATTAATCTACCCCGCTTCGGCGGGTTTTTTATTAAAAATCTAACAGTTCAGGCTTGATTTGTAGTGCTTCGGCAATTTTAATCCGTGTTGCTTTTCTTAGCTTTTGGCTTTTTTCATATTGAGAATAAGCTGATTGGCTAATACCTATTTTATTCGCAACTTCAACTTGAGATAATTTTAAATATTCACGCCATGCTTGTGCAGGAGAATAGTTATTATCAAAAACCATGTTAACAACTTCGTTTGGCACACCTGTTTCAACATCGATTGTTTTATTCATTATTATTTTTATGATTAACCTCAATATAAGCATTATATAAGTTTTAGTAAAAATATAAATAATTAGAACTGATAACCATGGTTGACATTCTAACAGTGTAAGATATAATAGTTTTAAATTAAAACAGGAATAAAGCATGATTACTGTAAGTTATACACCGCAAATGGAAAAATGGTTGAAGTCGCTTAAAGATAAAACTGCAGCAGCTAAAATTAAAGTTCGAATTCGTCGCATGCAAGAAGGTAATTTTGGTGATGTTAAGCCTGTAGGCAGCGGTGTGTCAGAAATGCGTATTCACTGTGGAAAAGGGTATAGGGTTTATTTTGTTAACCGCAATAATGAAATTGTTATTTTATTGTGTGGCGGTGACAAGGATACACAACAAACAGATATTAAAATTGCTAAAGAATTAGCAAATAAATGGGGTTAATTATGACTACAAAACTAAAAACTTTTGATGTGGTTGATTTTTTAAATACTGATGAAGAAATGCAAGAATATTTAAATGCCGCAATAGAAGAAGGAAACCCTAAATTTTTATTTATTGCGCTCGGTGATATAGCTAGAGCTAAAAACATCAGTCAGCTTTCACGTGATACAGGTATAAGCCGTGAGGGTATTTATAAAGCGTTATCAGGTGAGGGGAATCCTACTTTTAATACAATCTTTAAAATTGTTCAAGCATTAGGTTTGCAAATGCAGTTTTCCTCACAAAAACGTGCTGATTGTTGTTAACTGAGTATGGAAAATCTAATGTAGATATACAAAATAAAATCAAACCTAAAGCTCGCAATTGCGGGCTTTTTTTATGTCTGGAGAAAATTATGCCAATAACACAAGATTTACAAGCACTTGAGGGTAATCAGCTTATACAACTAATAGAAGTCGATGGCACAAAATTTGGTCTTGATGAAGTACTGAGATTTCATGCTCATAATATTTCACCCGACGGGTGGGCGTCATTTGCTGCGGAGAATTTACCATCAATAAAATGGCAAGGTAAAGAATATTTACCGTATCCCTATGAGTTAAAAGACATTGAATTAAGTAGCACTGGCTCACAACCAACACCAAGATTATCAGTTGGCAATATAGACGGTAGGGTAACTCGGCTTTGTATTGATTATGATGATTTGGTCCAAGCAAAAGTCAAAATCCACACGACAATGGCCAAATATCTTGATGCGGATAATTGGCTTAATGGAAATCCTACTGCAGACCCAACACAAGAACGAGTCCAGTTATTTTTTATCAATAACAAGCGCGAAGAAACAAAGGCTACCGTTGAGTTTGAGTTATGCTCACCTTTTGACATACAAAATCTTAAATTACCCACAAGGCAAATAACAACGGTTTGTACTTGGTGTATGCGCGGTTGGTATAGAACAGGGACAGGGTGCGACTATGCTGGCAATAAGTACTTCACTAAAGATGGTATAGAGACTGACGATCCTGCTAAAGATCAATGCGGTGGCTTGTTAAAGGATTGTAAAGCTCGCCATGGTAATAATCCTCTCCCTTTTGGTGGTTTCCCTGCGGCAAATTTACAAGGTAAATGATATGAGACAAAAATTATTAGATGCTATAAAAAAACATGTTGAAAGTGAATATCCTAACGAGGCGTGCGGTCTGATTGTGGATACGGGTAAAACTCAAAAATATATACCGTGTAAAAACATGTCAGACAATCCCAAAGAGCATTTTTTAATCTCACCTGATGAGCAACTAGAAGCCGAGAAACGAGGTGAAATCATTATGATTATTCATTCTCACCCTGATGTAGTATCACTTGTTCCGTCGGAATTTGACCGTATTCAATGCGACTATTCAGGCCTTGAATGGGGAATTATGTCTGTCCCTGATGGTGATTTTTGCACAATATCACCGCGTATAAATCGGGATTATACGGGGCGTCAATGGCTGCTAGGGTATGCTGATTGTTGGGCACTTATTATGGATTACTATAAACGAGAGTATAACATTAGCCTAAAGAACTATTCTGTTACTCGCGAATGGTGGGAGAGTGGAGATGAAAATATTTATGATGACAATTGGCAATCAGAGGGGTTTGTTGAGGTGGACCTCAAAGACATGAAGATTGGCGACATCATTATGATGCGAATTGGTGCTCAGGTTACAAACCATGCCGCTATTTATGTAGGTGACAATCTTATTCTTCATCACTTTTATGGCCAATTATCATCAAGAACACCATACGGTAAATATTTTAGAGATAGAACCGTTCGAATAGTACGACACAAGGAGTTATTTAATGCTGAGTAATGTAACGTTTAAAGGCGCAATGGCTAAGCAATTTGGCAAGAATCATCAATACGATGTGCAAGATATTAAAGAAGTGTTAAGAGCGTTATGCGCAACGATAAAAGGCTTTGATAAATACATGAGTTCAGCGCATATGAAAGGTGTCAAATTTGCTTTTTTTGTTGACGGCAAAAACATTGGTATTGATGAGTTTGATATTAATGCAAGTGGTAAAAATTACATGATCATGCCTGTAGCTCAAGGCTCTAAAAGTGGCGGAATGCTACAAATTATTATTGGTGCTATTGCGTTAGTGGCTGCATTTTTTACGGCAGGTGCGTCACTGGCGGCGTGGGGAGCAGCGATGGCTGCCACAACGGTTACTGCAACATCGATTTTAACAGGAATCGGTATTAGTATGATGCTTGGCGGGGTTGTTCAATTACTCACACCTCAACCGAAATTTAACGCTGGCGGTTCATCTAGCGCAGAAAACAAACCCAATTATGGATTTGGTGCGCCAGTTAATACCAATGCTGTAGGTTATCCTGTAGCTATTTTGTTGGGTGAGCGTGAAATTGGTGGTGCGGTAATTAACGCTGGTATTTATTCAGAAGATCAACAATAGGTGAATTATGCATTTGATAGAGGGTCAAAAAGGTGGCGGTAAAAAACCGCACAAGCCTTATGAGCAACCAGATAACTTACTTTCAACGGCTAAGCTTAAAGCATTGATTGCATTGAGTGAGGGTGAGATTCAAGGTGATATTACAGAACAAAATATTTATATTGATAACACACCGCTAGCTAATGCCGATGGTTCACGTAATTTTAATGGTGTTATTTGGGAGTTTCGTAATGGATCACAAACTCAAGAATATATTAAAGGCATCCCTGAGATAAGTAATGAACTGCGGGCAAATTATATAGTAAAGTCCAATAAACCTTGGGTTCGCTCATTTTCTAATTTAGATTTAGATGCAATTAGAATTAAGTTGAGTTTGCCTACTCATGTTGAATATAAAGAAAATGGCGATATGGTTGGTACAGTCACAAAGTATGCAATTGATCTATCAACGGATGGCGGTGCTTTTGAAACGGTTGTGAATGCGGAATTTAATGGTAAGACTACATCTGAATATCAACGAGATCATCGCATAAATCTGCCAAGTGCGGTAAATGGTTGGGCTATTCGAGTAAGACGATTAACTCCAGATTCTAACTCTAATAGTAAATTAATTAACGCATTTTCAGTATCTTCTTACGCAGAAGTGATTGATAGCAAATTACGCTACCCTAACACCGCTTTGCTTTATATTGAGTTGGATGCTAGTCAATTTAACGGAGCCGTGCCCAAGATCAGTTGTAAGCTAAAAGGAAAACTTGTTCAAGTTCCAGATAATTACGATCCAGTTAGCCGAACATATTCAGGAGTTTGGCAAGGTGGCTTTAAAATGGCTTACACGAATAATCCTGCGTGGCTGGCTTATTATTTAATGCGTGATGAGATAGCGGGCATGGGATTACGGATTGATTCTACCATGTTAGATAAATGGTCTATCTATCAGCTTGGACAATATTGTGACCAAATGGTTTCGGATGGAAAAGGAGGAAAAGAGCCTCGTTTTGCTTGTAATGAGTATATACAAAGCCAAGAAGACGCTTACACAGTACTTAAAGACTTGGTGGCGTCATTTCGTGGGATAATTTTTTGGGGGAACGATCAGATTTGTTTAACGGCTGACATGCCACAAGATGAGCCTGACTTCATCTATCATCCATCAAATGTTATCGGTGATTTTGCTTATTCGGGAGGTTCATATAAAAATCGGTATACTTCGTGCTTAGTTGCTTATTCTGACCCCAATAATCACTATTGTGATGATGTAGAAGCGGTTTGGGACTATGATTTAATGCGTCGATACGATGTTAATGTGATGAAATTAACTGCGATTGGTTGTACATCACAAGCAGAAGCCCAACGGAGGGGTCGCTGGGCATTACTTTCCAATGCGAAAGATGAAGTAATCACCTTTACAGTGGGATTGGATGGGTATATTCCTATGCCTGCGCGAATTATTGGAGTAGCAGATCCGTCTCGCTCAGGTAAAGAAAACGGCGGACGAATTCATGCGGTTTCTGGGCGAAAAATAACGCTAGATAGGGCTGTTGATTATGATGCTGGCGATCGGCTAGTAATTAACTTACCTGACGGCACAGCTCAGAGCAGAACCATTAAAGCAATTAGCGCCGATAAAAAAACGATTACGGTTTCTGCTAACTATAAAATTGAACCAGTGGTTGGTGCGGTTTGGTGTATAGATAGTGATAATATTGCAATTCAATATTTTAGAGTGACATCAATATCGGCAACTGAAAAAGGTCAATTTACAATAACGGCCATTCAGCACGATCCTGATAAATTCAAATATATTGATGAGGGTATTCGGATTGAGTCAAAACCTATTACCGTTACTCCGCCAAGTTCAATTTCTACCCCCAAAAATATTGTTATTTCCGAAAGTAGCTACATCTCTCAAGGATTGTCAATTGCCTCTTTAAATGCAACATGGGATACGGTGGAAGGAGCAACAAACTACGTTGCACAATGGCGAAAAGATAATTCAGCTTGGATTAATGTTGGTCGCACAAACGGCACAAATTTTACAGTAGAGGGAGTTTATTCAGGTGTTTATGAAGTTCGTGTAAGAGCTGTTAATGCCATTGATGTATCTTCACCTTGGGCATATTCACAAGCGACTTCAATTAAAGGTAAAGTTGGCAAACCTGATAAGCCAATTGGGTTTACGGCTAGCGATGATGTTGTTTTTGGTATTGATTTAAAGTGGTCGTTTCCTGACGGTAGCGGTGACACCAGTCATACTGAAATCCAATACTCTACTAATGAGAGTGAAGAAAAGGCGCTATTGTTAAGTAATGTTACATATCCGAGTTGTAGTTATTCGCAAACAGGATTATCAATTGGCCAAGTTTTTTTCTATCGCGCTCGATTGGTTGATAAGATCGGAAACGTTAGTGATTGGACAGAATGGGTTAGAGGGATTTCTAGTACAAATACTAACGATTTAACCGATCATATTTTTGATGAAATCAAAGAAACCGATGCTTGGAACTCTCTTATTGATTCAGTTGATAATGCAGCGATTAGTTCAATAGAAAACGCAAAAGCGATCATTGAAAATGCGTTAGCTAATGATACCGAAACACGCCGTCGCAGAGTTGAAAATGGTAGCTTATCGGCTGAAATCAAAGAAACCAACCATGCATTGTTAACTGAAAAAGAGGCGACTGCAATTGCATTACGTGAATTAAACTCTAAATACGGTGATGTTAGCAGTAATTTAACAGAGTTTAAAAAAACTACCGCAGAACAAAATTCAGCTACAGCACAAGCCATTCAATCAATCAACACGAAAGTAGGGGACGTATCCACATCAATTTCAGATGTAAGCCAAACTGTAAATAATCTCAATGGTAAAATTTCAGCTCACAGAACAATGAAAGTTCAGGTTGATAATAAAGGTCAACAGTATGTTGCAGGTATGACGATGGGAGTTGAGAATACCGATAATGGCATGCAGTCAAATGTCATCTTCTTACAAGATCGTTTTTCAATTATGAATGCTGCAGGTGGTGACCCTCAAGTAATTTTCACTACTCACGGCAATCAAGTGATTATCAACGATACGGCTATTGGAAAAGGCTCAATAACAGATGCACACATTAAAGATGGATCAATAACTAATGCGAAAATTGCAAATTCAATTCAATCTGATAATTATGTACCAGGTAGGACTGGGTGGGTTTTACATAAAAACGGGCAGTTTGAAATAAATGGAATGTTTGAAGGGCAAAGCAAGGTGTTAATTAATAACGAGGGCATGAAAGTATTTGATGAAAGAGGTGTGTTGCGTGTTAAACTTGGAAAATTAAGGTAGATAATTATGTTTGGAATACAGGTTTTTGATGATTATCAACGAGACGTTATTAATTTTATCCGTCCCGTTTATGTTTTGGATTTTTTTCATGTAAATGCACAAACAAAAGGTCAAAAAATATATTCTTTTGAGCATGATATGTTTGTAATTGATTGGATTTCTTCATATGGTGACAGTCTGCCTAATGCATCTCTCAATGTTTCTATTAATAACGACACATTGCAATGGAATAGTGGTGGATACTCATTTGATATTTTTGTATTTTTGAGGGCGATCTAATGAGTTATGGTTTAATTGTAAAAAATAATGATAACAAAACATTTATATCTCCAAATATAACGCCTATGAATTTTGTAAAACGAACAGACATCTTAGTTAAAAAATTCACAAGAGGGGAATTTATCTTGGATACAGATATACCTGATAATTATGTTGTTTTACCTTTTATTCGTGTTATTAATACCAATAATTCTACTCCTAATTATGCTCCAATAAGAGTAACGGGATTAACATCAAAAAACGGTATGCGAGTAATAAAATTTCGACAAGATAACGTTAATGCAAATGCAACAGTGGAAGTGTACTTATTTTCCAATTTTGTCCCTAGATTAACTAAATATGGTTTAGAAATATACAATGAAAAGCAGGAAATGGTTTATAATAATACATGTTTACCTCTTGAAATTTGTTTTCTAAAAAAACCAGATTTGAATTTGTTTGGTTTTGAGTTTGGGGATAAAAAAGAAGATTCGATAATGATAGATGTGGGATTTCCTGTTGCATCCATGTCAACAAGTTATGGTTTAAAATCATTCCATGCGGGAGCTCAAAATGGGCACGCAACATATCATATCTTCTCTACAGCAATCAACACAAGTGTTGGCCTGCATTTAATGTATTATAATGAAGGTAAATACAAGGGGTCATATCCAAATATTGGAGATATTGCATATATTGACACAAGGAAATATCAATGAAGATTTTTTTATTAATTAATTTATGTTTTGTTTTATCAGCTTGCTCAATCGGGCTAAGTGAACAACAAAAGAATAGCAATCAAATTTCTTGTGATGTTGCGCAAGTAGGGTCTATTCCTCATGTTGACTGTCAACCCTCTGGAGGAGGAGCTAGGGGACGATAACTTTTGATATCCTATATTCATCAAAAAACCGCTTCGGCGGTTTTTTTATATTTAAAATTTGAGGAAAATTATGTCTTGGTACAAAACAGGTGCGGTAAACGTAACCAATAACAGCAAAATAGTAACTGGGATTAACACTAAATGGACTAATCCATTAATAGGTATTTGTTCTGGACAAATGTTGATGCTACAAACATCAAACACAATAGAGATTTATGAGATTGCATCCGTTCAGTCAGATACACAGCTAACACTGGCAAAGGATTATAGCGGAGCAAGTAAGACGGGTGTCTCGTACGAAATACCGACATCCCCCAAAGTTTCTATAGAAGCTTTAGCATTACGTGTATCTGAAATGTTGAATTATTATCAAATCCAACTGGACGCTTGGCAAATGATATTAACGAGTGAAGAAGAAGTTACTCTAACCGCTCCAGACGGTCGGCAAGTTACAATAAAATCACAATATGCAATTTCAAATGAACTCAATGAATTACTGGAACAGAGCAGGGGGTATGCTGAACAAACAACAAAAAATGCTGATATAGCTAAAAATGCTAGTACATCAGCTAAATCGTATTCAGATTCGGCAAAATCATATGCAGATAATGCTAGCGCATCAGCAACAGCATCTCGTAACTCTGCTCAACAATCTAGTAATAGCGCAAATGCGGCTAAAGCGTCTGAAAACAACGCTAAAACATCTGAACAAAATGCTAAAAAATCCGCAGATGACGCTAAAAACGCTGTGCTATCAATTGATACTACAAGCTTTATCAAAAAAACGGGTGTAGATAATCAGTCAATAGACGGGGCGTTAGATGTAAAAGTTCTAACTGAACAAGGTCAGCGTGTTTACTCGCCGAATAATAAACCAACTGCTGATGATGTCGGTACTGTTCCTGCGGTTAAAAAAGAAGTGAACGGCTCACCTACCTATATTGTTGGTAATCATATAGTTGTAAAAGACATGATTGGCGACCAACGATTAATGCCGTTTCGTCGTGATGAACTGCCTTTTGGTTGGTATTTTAGAAATGGTGATAATTTTTTGCTGGATTCACCGCAGGGGCAGGTTTTAAACAGTTTGTCAGCTAATTATAAAAACGACCATCGCATTACGATAAAAACAATTAACGGTAAACAGTATATTAATGTACCGACAGCTTTTGCACCTGACGGTCGTGGTTTTTTTGAGCGTGCAGTAAATGGAATCAACAGACAAGTTGGTAGCACTGAAGATGATGCGATTCGTAATATTACGGGCGGATTTAGCATGGATGGTATCGCAGGGTCGAGAGCTGGCGTCATTTGGGGGGGGTATGGTCCATTTTATGAAAACGGCACTAACCCATCAATTGCAAAATATTCGCCGACCGAGGTTGGAGTTAGCTCAAAAATGGGGTTTGATTTATCACGAGCAACACGCACAGGAACAGAAACTACTGTTATTAATATCGGCATGACGCCAGCTATATATTTAGGAGTTTAATATGATTAATTATTATTTTGATAACACAAATGAACTAAAGCCATTTACACATGAGCTGGAGGCAAATAATGATACATTGCCGCCAGACAATGCATTACGCATACCTCCCGAATTCAAAAACGGTTGTTGGCCATGCGAGGAAAATGGCGCATGGGTTTTAGTTGAGGACCATCGAGAAAAAACGGTATATAACACAGAAACGAAAGAATCAAGTGATGTTGATTATCTTGGTAAAATTAAAAACGGTTTTACTCTGTTAGAGCCGTTTGAATTTTGCAAATGGGACGGCAAAAAATGGGTTTTAGATGAAGATGCCAAAAATGAACATCTCATCAAAAATAACCAAGCATTAAAAAATTCATTAATCAACGAAGCTAATGAAAAAATAGCCGTGCTTCAAGATATCATTGATTTAGATATGCAAGAATCGGATGAAGACGCACAACTAAAACAATGGAAAAAATACCGCATTTTAGTTACTCGTGTTGATGCGTCAGATGTTAATGCTGTGTTCCCTAAAAAACCGCAATAACATCACGTCACACTATCAATCTTCAACTTACAATACTCAACAGCGTCATGTAACATCACAAAATCGGCGATATCGTATAGCGTTTTTGCTGTTTGATAGAACACGTAATTGTGATCTTCTTCGCTGTTGATAATGTAGCACTCGCCCGTGATTTCATTTTCGAAGTCTTCGGGTGTCATTCTTATGTAAATTGGTATGCGGTATTTAATTGTTATCATGATAGGTTATGTGTGTTTTTGAAGGTATTTTATATTGATTGTTTTTTAATGTGAAGTTTTTGAGAAAATGGTCGCAAAAAGTGTTAGAATACGTGAGAATATAATTGAGTAACTTATTGATATTTAACGATGAAAAAATCGGTAAAAATTACTGTATATTCTAAGTTATTTTTGCAACTAATTGATTTATAATAATATGTTTTCGGATTGCAAATCCGTCTACCTCGGTTCGACTCCGGGACGCGCCTCCATTTAAATTAACCAATATTTTGTCATTTTTTGTAATCACATTTTTTCAATTTTGTAATCTAACTTTTCAATATTAACTATGAGCTATTTTAATTATCATGCAAAAGCGAAGAAGTTAATCAAGGATGGTTATCTTATCAGGTATGAGTTTGTAGATAATTGGAATGGTATCAAGCCTGCGTTAGTTTTATATTTTAGAGAGGCTAACCCCATGCCAATTAGAGAATATCGATGGAATGAATATTTACCATTGTTGAGTAATGGGGAGAGTTTATTAAAATAAGTAGCTTTGCTTAATAAAGCATTAGGCTGATATGTAAGTGCTAATGCTCAAATTACTGTCTCCATAATACTTTGTGTAGCATTAGTTGAAATAGATACTGTTCGAATTAAATTGCCACCACTAATAAATACTCTCAATTATTGCATCAAAAAATAACGAACAAACAGGATTATTTCTCGAAAAATATTGCAAAAAAATAATTCTATTAATTCACTGTGCCAAGTAATTAGTTTAATTTTTGAATTTTTTCCTTAATTTACTTCCATTTTGCTAAGTTATATCCAAATTCATTTTAGTATTGTAATAGGTATCGCGCCATGTGGCTTTGCCTAAAAAGAATGATTGAAAATTAAAAGAGTGAGAAACATTTGTAAATTTGTTCGAATCTAATCTAATCATATTGATTAATAAAACACTTTTTAATGAGTATAGTTTTGGCGTTATATAGCTTGACTATATAATAAATTTGCCAACTGATAGGCTAAAGCGTAAAATGCCCATCCTATTTTGCTTAATCTATTACTAATTAGTAATACTGACCTGAAATCAGAGGCATTTTTAATGACAAATTTATATGCAAAACCAGAATTACTTTCTCCTGCTGGTTCTTTAAAAAATATGCGCTATGCATTTGCATATGGTGCAGATGCAGTTTATGCAGGGCAACCCCGATATAGTTTGCGGGTTCGTAATAATGAATTTAATCATGAAAATTTAGCGATCGGCATTAACGAAGCTCATGCCCAAGGCAAAAAGTTTTATGTAGTGGTTAATATAGCACCGCATAACTCTAAGTTAAAAACTTTTATTCGCGATTTAGAACCAATTGTAAACATGAAACCCGATGCCTTTATCATGTCAGATCCAGGTTTAATTATGTTAGTACGCGAACACTTTCCTGATATGGAAATTCATTTATCGGTACAATCTAACGCAGTTAACTGGGCAACGGTAAAATTTTGGCATCAAATGGGGTTAACTCGAGTGGTATTATCGCGTGAATTATCACTGGATGAAATTACTGAAATCCGTGAAAAAGTGCCCGAAATGGAATTAGAAGTGTTTATTCACGGTGCGCTATGTATGGCATATTCTGGGCGCTGTTTGCTTTCTGGTTATATCAATAAGCGCGATTCAAATCAAGGTACATGTACTAACGCATGCCGTTGGGAATATAAAGTTGCTGAAGGTAAAGAAGACGAAGTAGGGCAAATTGTTCATAAATGTGAACCGATACCAGTACAACAAGTTGAGCCAACATTAGGTATTGGTCAAACAACCAATAAAGTATTCATGCTTGAAGAGTCAGGGCGTCCAGGCGAATATATGCAAGCTTTTGAAGATGAACATGGCACATATATTATGAACTCAAAAGATTTAAGAGCTGTGGAGTTAGTCGACGATTTAACTAAAATTGGCGTACATTCTCTCAAAATTGAAGGAAGAACCAAATCTTTTTATTATTGTGCAAGAACGGCGCAAGTGTATCGCCAAGCAATTGATGCGGCAAGTGAAGGTAAACCTTTTGATCCTCGTTTATTACAAGAACTTAATGCACTTGCTAATCGAGGCTATACCGAAGGATTTTTACGTCGCCATAAGCATGAAGAAATGCAAAATTACGAACATAGCCATTCGGTTTCAGAAAGGCAACAATTTGTTGGCGAGTTTAGCGGTGAGAGGCTCAATGGCTTAGCTGAAGTTATCGTAAAGAATAAATTTTCTGTTGGGGATAGTGTCGAAATGATGACTCCCAAAGGTAATCAAAACTTCATTATCGAACGTATGGAAAACAAAAAAGGACAACCCGTTCCAGCAGGACTGGGGGATGGTCATATTGTTTATATTCCAATACCTGAAGATATAGATCTTAATTATGCATTATTAATGCGTAATTTTGATTAGCGATTGAACAATAAAAACTGTTCGGGATAACCGAACAGTTATTTTAAATCTTACTTTGTTATTGGCGAATTAAATCATCGCCATAAGCAATCCACTTATATGTGGTTAAAGCTTCAAGACCCATTGGGCCTCGGGCATGTAATTTTTGTGTACTAACCGCTACTTCTGCGCCTAACCCAAATTGCCCACCATCGGTAAAGCGTGTTGAAGCATTGACATAAACCGCAGCAGAATCAACCAAATTGACGAATTGCTGGGCGTTAGTTAAATCACGCGTTAAAATTGCTTCGGAATGTCCACTACCATAGTCACGAATATGTTCGACTGCTAGTTCAAGGGAGTCGACAATCACCACATTCAAGTCTTTTGATAACCATTCTTGGCGTAACTCATCATCTTTTACTGCAAAAGTATTTGCTATACCGGATTTTAATATTTTATACGCATTTGGAGCAGCGTGTAATACCACATTATTATCAGCCATAATTTGGCTAAGTTTGGGTAAAAATGTATCGGCAATTTTTGTATGTACAAGTAGTGTTTCAAGTGTATTACAGGTACTTGGGCGCTGAGTTTTGGCGTTGACAATAATAGAAAGTGCTTTATCAAAATCAGCCGTTTCGTCGACAAAAGTATGGCAGACGCCAATACCACCGGTAATGACAGGGATTGTTGAATGTTCGCGACATAATGTATGTAAAGCTGACCCACCACGAGGAATAATCATATCGACATATTTGTCGAGTTTAAGTAATTCAGTGATGTATTTACGATCAGGATTATCAATATACTGTATAGTCGCTTCGGGTAATCCAACTTGAGATAAAGCCTGTTGAATAATCGAGATTGTGGCGGCATTGGTATGCATTGTTTCTTTACCACCTCGTAATATTGCTGCATTACCCGTTTTTAAGCAAAGTGCTGCAATATCAATCGTTACATTTGGTCTTGCTTCATAAATAACACCAATAACCCCCAAAGGAACTCTATGGCGTTGTAGCTTTAAACCACTATATAAGGTTGAACCATCAATAATCTGACCAATTGGATCAGTCAATGAAACTACTTTTCTTACGTCACTAGCGATAGAGACTAAGCGCTCAGGTGTTAATAATAAACGGTCTAAAATAGCAGCACTTATCCCTTGCGTTTTAGCCGCTTGGATATCTTGTTTATTCGCTTCAAGGATAATTTCACTATGCTGTTCTAATAACTCTGCAATTATGGTTAAAACTTGATTTTTGGTTGAAGTAGGGCATTGTGCTAATTGGTATGATGCAAGTTTTGCTGTTTTACCCATTTGTTGTAACATTGTTATCACCATTTATTTTATTAAGCGAAAAGAAAATATATTACTTCTTTGTGCTTAATGTCAGTTAACTTATATTTCTTTATCCTTTAAAATCCTGTGTAATGAATCTAAAAGCTCTTCCAATTGGCAATCGTACCCTAATAGCTTCCTATTATTTATTTCGTTTTTGTATGTTATTTTATTATCATATCATTACGATGAACGGCAACAGGACCATATTCATAGCCAATAATTTGACTAATTTCTTGCGAATGATGCCCAGCAATTTGCCTTAAAGCATCACTGTTATAACGACTAACACCTCGAGCAATATGTTTGCCTAAGCTATCACATATATCAATAACTTCACCGCGCGAAAAGTCCTTTTCAACTTTTAGAATACCTTTAGGTAATAGCGAACTGCCATTATTTAAAATCGCATTAACAGCACCATCATCTAATAACACTTTGCCTGCTTTGGGTGCGCCAAATAACCAATGTTTTCGATGTTCTAGTGGCGTTTTTTGAGGAAGAAATCGTGTGCCGACAGGGTGATTATTGATAATATCAATAATGACATTAGCTCTGTTTCCTGCTGCAATCACAACTTCAATACCCGCACTGCCAGCAACTTTTGCTGCTTGTAATTTTGTTGTCATACCACCAGTACCAAGTCCCGAAACACTATCACCAGCAATGCTTAGTAATTTATCATCAATATGATCGACTTCATGAATTAACTTGGCACTTTTATCTGATCTTGGATCGGCTGTATAGAGGCCTTCAATGTCGGTTAATAAAATCAGTTTATCAGCTTCGGCTAAAATTGCGGCTAGCGCTGATAGATTATCATTGTCTCCAACTTTTATTTCGGCAGTTGCAACCGCGTCATTTTCGTTAATAACTGGAATGATATGATTATCCAACATGGCTTTTAACACATCTTGGGCATTTAAAAATCGTTCACGATCTTCAAGGTCGGCACGGGTAAGTAACATTTGGCCAATATAGATTTTATAGATAGAAAACAGCTGTTCCCAAAGCTGTATTAATTTACTTTGGCCAACCGATGCGAGCAATTGTTTTGATGCAACAGTATTAGGTAGAGTAGGGAAGTTTAAGTATTCGCGACCTGCTGCAATTGCGCCAGAAGTAACAATAATAACTTTATGTCCATCTTTATGTAAACATGCACATTGTCTTATTAGCTCAACTATTCGTGCCCGATCGAGTTGTTTTGTGCCATCAGTTAACACACTGGTACCTAATTTAACAACAACAATTTGTTGTTTTTTATTGATCATAACATTGCTCTTATTTTTAAATCATGAATTATAAAATAGACTCCATCCATTGTACTGATTGAGTTAACGCTTGATGCAAACTTTTTTGTAACTGTTTTTTAGACACTGTTACTACTTTATTTTGCTTAATTGAATAAATCAATTTTGCTTCACAAAGATTGCTTAGCTTATCATCCTCAAAGATGATATTCATCACCGGTACATGGCAAGAATGAGTTAAAAGTCCTTGATTTTTTAGTGAAAAGTATTTCAATTCTGCCGCTAATTGCTGATTGGATATCGAAGGTAATGCCAAGCGACTTGCGAGCATATCTTTGTAGCTATTAGGTAGATTTTTTTGCAGCTCATTATCAACAAAAATTTGGTGAACAAATGGAGTGAAGTTAAACAATCCTTTTATTTTATTTGGCATTAAATAGGCCAAACGTGTAGCAATATGTGAACCAAAACGAAAGCCAGCAACAAAAACACGATGATCATCAACCCATGGCACAGAGGACAATTGCTCTAATATAGCTTGATGAATTAGGCTACTATTTTGTGTTAAAGCAAAGTTACGGCTATATCCAACAGTCGGTAAGTCAACGGTTAACATAGCAAATCCATGTGGGGCTAAAAACTCACTAAAATAACGATAGTAATCGATTTGCAAATTACCTAATGCATTACAGATTAGCACAACAGGGCACGCTTTTTCAGTTTTTGGTAGATGTAAAATTGCTTTGGCGCTACGATTATCAACCTTAAATTCAAGCTCTTTAATCAAAAACGGTGAAAAACCAAGTGCTTTTGTATAAGCTTGATAAGCACAAGTTTGGGCATACATTGCCAGTTCATCATTTTTAAAATGGGGATAACTGGCGATACTTGAAAATTCACTGGCAATAAGGTAATAATTGAGTAAATTATTTTTATCTTCATTGCTCAGATTCGTTCTATCTATCGACTCTGCTTTCGCTTGCCAGATTGCTGCTTGGTTTAAAAATTCATAAATCCAGTTACCAGATTGATAACCAACAACCGTATCTAGCCAGTTATCATTTGTATGATGTCTAGTTGAAGCGGCAATTTTGGATAAAACCGCTTCAGCTTCTAATTTAGGTAATCCACGCCAATGCCACAAAATGGGATTAATAATGCGATACCACCTCGAATCAATTTCCCCATCTAACGCGCTAATACTACTACCATCACTACTATCGATACGATTTATGAGTGTTGATGTTTCAGGATAATCAAATTGTGGTTTAAATATCTGTGCCGTTAGATTTTCGGTAGTTGCCATAACAACCTTAATTTCCTTATTGATTATTTATGATCACAAATTGGTTTAACGAACATGACGCCAGTATCCCAAGGTTGTTCGATCCAAGTATCTTGATCGATATCAATAACATAATCATCAACAAGTGGTTTACCTGCTGGTTTTGCAAAAATAGTAACAAAGTGTGCTTTTGGATACATTTCGCGGATAGTATGAGCTGTGTTACCTGTATCGACTAAATCGTCAACGACAATAAAGCCTTCACCATCGCCATTTGCCTGTTTTAATATTAGTTTTTCGCGTTGATGATCATGATCGTAACTTGAAATACAAACCGTATCGACATAACGAATACTTAATTCACGCGCTAAGATAGCTGCTGGAACTAATCCACCACGACTAACGGCAATAATACCTTTCCATTGGTTAGCAGGTAATAAACGTTCTGAGAGTTGACGCCCGTAGGATTGTAACATTTCCCAAGTGACATTGAATTTTTTCTTTTCAGCAATAAGTTCTGCTTTGTGTTGTTTTTTTGCTTGGATTTCTTCTTCTGTTAATAAAGTTTGTTCTGTTGACATGTGTAACCTGCAATTTTAATCGAATGTACGAATAAATAAATATTAATGGACTAAAAATAGTTGTAAAATTGCACCTTATTATAGAGTGATTAGTTAAAAAAAACCACTCATTAATTTATTACTTACTTAATAATTGAGGTTATATTATGCTTTCTACCTTAACACCTAAATTTGTTTGGCAGATTTTTAATGATATTTGTAAAATTCCCCACCCATCTCATCATGAGCAAATGATAACCAAATATATTGTTGATTTTGCCAATAGGAATCACATTGATTGCAAGCTTGATAAAGTAGGTAATATTTTATTAACCAAACCTGCTACTAAAGGGATGGAAGCGTGCCCGTCGATTGCTTTGCAAGCCCATATGGATATGGTGCCTCAAAAAAATGAAGGCACTAGTCACGATTTTTTAACCGACCCAATTCAAGCTTATGTTGATGGTGAATGGGTAAAAGCCAAAGGTACAACATTAGGTGCAGATAACGGCGTTGGGCTTGCATCTGCGTTAGCTGTGTTAATTGATCCTACTGTTGAACATGGGCCGATTGAAGTGTTAATAACAGTATCAGAAGAAACTGGCATGCATGGTGCCTTTGGTTTACAACCAAATTGGTTAAAAAGCCACTATTTAATTAATACTGATTCTGAAGACGAAGGCGAAATATTTACTGGTTGCGCTGGCGGTGTTGACTTTACCACGACTTTTGCTATTACTTATGCAGTAATACCTGAAAAACATGATTGTTATATGAGTATTTCGCTTAAAGGGTTAAAAGGTGGGCATTCAGGTTGTGATATTCACCTTGGTCGTGGTAACGCAATTAAATTAATGGCTCGTTTTTTAGTGCAATATGCACAAGATATCTCGTTTAGATTAGCCGATATAAAAGGAGGATCATTACGCAATGCTATTCCAAGAGAAGCCTTTGCTGAAATCACACTAAATAAACAAGATTTACCTAAATTAGAAGCTATTGTTAGACAATATCAAACTATTTTACACAGCGAATTAGGTCATGCAGAGCCTGCTATCGAAATAATTTTATCAGAGGTTGAATCCAATAAAGTAAAACGTGTATTAACCACTGAACATCAAAATAAGATCATTGATTGGTTAAATACAGCACCTAATGGTGTGGTTAGAATGAGTGATCAGCTTCATGGTGTGGTTGAAACATCACTCAATTTCGGTATTGTTAATATTGAAGATAACCAACTTAATGCCCATTTTTTAATTCGCTCTCAAGTTGATAGTGCTAAAGATGCCGTTGTATCGACATTGATATCTCTTAGTCAACTTGTGAATGCCAATTATGAAATAAGTGGTGGTTATTCAGGATGGGAACCTAATTTAGATTCACAATTACTTAAACTAGCTAAAGATAAATATCTCGAAATTTTTTCTCAGCAAGCAAAAATAATGGTGATTCATGCAGGGCTTGAATGTGGTTTATTTAAACAAAGTTATCCAAATATGGATATGATTTCAATTGGGCCAACGATTGTTTCGCCACATTCACCAGACGAAAAAGTAAACATACAAAGCGTTTACCGCTATTGGGAATTATTGATAGCGATATTAAAATCGGCAAGTTTTTTAAAATAATCTAACGTATACCTGCCGATTTTTATCGGTAGGTATTTGAAGTTGTTTGCTTGTATTTACTCAAGAAAATAAAATCATAAATTAGATTCACTTAAAATATTAGGACAAAATCCCCAAAAAAACAAAATGAAATTAAATTCATAAAAAGTGAATAAAAATTCATTTTGACACTTGTAATAGCCTTATAAATAACCTACTATATACAAATTATTGTATAAAAAATAGATAAGGATAGGTATGTTAAAGGCCATTATTGTAGGAGCGAGTGGTTATGCTGGTGCAAAATTAGCTTATTATTTACATAAGCATCCGCATATAGAACTTATTGCTTTAATTGTATCAGAAAACAGCCAAGATGGTGGCAAGCTCATTTCTGATTACGATTTACATCCCCAGTTAAAATGTGTTGTTGATTTACCGCTTATAGCCACTGCGGATTATTCCGCTTATATTAATGATGTCGATATCGTGTTTTTAGCTACTGAACATGCCGTTAGTCACACTATTGCCCCTTATTTCTTAGAACATGACTGTACCGTTTTTGATTTATCTGGTGCGTTTAGAGTCAATTCCGCCACTTTTTATACTGATTATTATGGCTTCACCCATCAACATCCAAAATGGTTAGACAAAGCCGTTTATGGCTTAGCTGAATGGAATAGTGAACAGATCAAAAGAGCTCAACTTATTGCGGTACCAGGGTGTTATCCTACCGCTTCGCAATTACCACTAAAACCATTAATTAAAGAAGAACTACTAGACAGTTCACAATGGCCTGTTATTAATGCCGTCAGTGGTGTAAGTGGAGCAGGGCGAAAACCTTCGCATAATAATATATTTTGCGAAGTGAGCTTACATGCTTATGGGTTGTTTACTCATCGCCATCAACCCGAAATTGCGACACATTTAGGTCAAGAAGTGATCTTTATACCTCATTTAGGTAGTTTTAAACAAGGTATTCATGCCACTATAACTTGCCGAGTAAAAGAAGGCGTAACATCACAAGATATTCTTACGGCTTTGAATAAATATTACCAAAATAAACCTTTAATCAGAGTTTATCAAAAAGATTGGCCGGCATTAAAATCTGTCATTGGTTTGCCTTATTGTGATATTGGTTTTGTATTAAAAGATCGCCATTTAATATTAATTTCTGTTGAAGACAACTTATTAAAAGGTGCAGCAGCACAAGCAGTGCAGTGTATGAATATTCGATATGGTTTTGATGAAACCACATCATTATTATAAAAATGGATGAAATATTTAAATTCTGTAAAAAATTATTGAATAAATTAGCAGTAAGTTAAATTAATAGGAAACTAAAATGAAACCATTAATTATAAAGCTTGGTGGTGTATTACTTGATAACAAAGATGCCTTAAATAAATTATTTGTTGTTATTAGTGAATATAAAAAGAATTTTCAACGGTCATTAATTATTGTGCATGGCGGTGGTACAGTGGTCGATTCACTAATGGATAGACTCTCTTTACCCGTGGTACGTCGAAACGGGCTACGAGTCACTCCTGCTGACCAAATTGACGTCATTGTCGGTAGCCTTGCTGGCAGTGCTAATACCACTTTATTGTCAGAAGCTAAAAAACAGCAAATAGCCAGTGTGGGACTCTGCTTAGCTGATGGTAATAGTGTAGAAGTCAAGCAAATTTCGGAAGACCTTGGTTATGTTGGCGAAGCCAAAACCGGCGATCCTACATTAATAAACCTACTTATTAATGCCGGTTACTTACCAATTGTCAGCTCGATTGGTATCACTGAAGAAGGGCAAATGATGAATGTCAATGCCGATCACGCTGCGGTTGCGCTAGCTAAGATCTTAAATGCTGACTTGATATTGCTATCTGATGTGGTTGGCGTACTTGATGAAAATAAACAACGCATTGAATCACTAATGCAATCGCAAGCTGATCAATTGATTGCCAAAGGTATTATTACAGAGGGCATGGTCGTAAAAGTCAATTCCGCTTTCGAAGCTGCCAAAGCCTTAGGACGACCGATTGCAATTGCTAGTTGGAAAGAGTCTGACCAACTGATTAAATTATTTAATGGGCAATCAGGTACAACAGGTACAAGAATTGTTGCTTAAATATTAAGCTGGTTAGCTATATTTAACAATTTAAAGTAAGGGTCTCTAACTCATTTTTTATAGTAAGTTAATTTAGAAAGGGTGTAGCATGAAAAAAAGTGGAACAAAAAAAGTTGTATTGGCTTATTCAGGTGGTTTGGATACATCGGCGATTATTCCTTGGTTAAAAGAAAATTATGGCGGGTGTGAAGTTTATGCATTCGTTGCTAATGTAGGTCAAGATCCAAAAGAATTAAAAGATGTAGAAAAAAAAGCCAAAGCATCGGGTGCAGTTGCTTGTAAAGTTGTTGATTTACGAGAAGAATTTGTTAAAGACTATGTGTACCCTGTCTTAAAAACAGGAGCTTTATACGAAGGTACCTATTATCTTGGTACCTCGATGGCTCGTCCAATTATTGCTAAAGCACAAGTTGAGTATGCGCTAGAGGTTGGCGCTGATACATTATGCCATGGTGCGACAGGTAAAGGTAATGACCAAGTACGTTTTGAAACCACTTATGCTGCACTCGCGCCACAACTTAAAGTGATTGCACCTTGGCGTGAATGGGATCTACGTTCACGTGAAGCACTGATTGATTATTTAAAAGTACGTAAAATTCCAACTACTGCAACTGTTGAAAAAATTTACAGCCGTGACGAAAACGCATGGCATATCTCAACCGAAGGCGGCGTGTTAGAAAGCACATGGAACCAAGCTAACGCTGATTGCTGGGCTTGGACTGTTTCGCCAGAAGAAGCGCCAGACAAACCGGAATTGGTGACCATTGGCATTGAAAAAGGTGAAGTGATTTCAGTCAATGGTAAAAAATTATCGCCTTACAACTGTGTTGCAACATTAAATAAAATTGGTGAAAAACATGGTGTTGGACGAGTTGATATTATTGAAAATCGCCTAGTTGGCATTAAATCACGTGGTTGTTATGAAACGCCTGGTGGAACAATCATGATGACAGCATTACGCGGTTTAGAACAATTAATCTTAGATCGTGACAGCTTTAAATGGCGCGAACAACTTGGTTTAGAAATGGCTTACGTTGTTTATGATGGACGCTGGTTTGCTCCATATCGTCGATCAATTCAAGCCGCAGCTGAAGTTTTAGCGCAAGATATGACCGGTGAAGTAGTGGTTAAACTTTATAAAGGTAACGCGACTGCGGTACAAAAGCAATCACCAAATAGCTTATACAGCGAAGAGTTTGCCACATTTGGTGAAGATGAAGTTTATGATCATAGCCATGCTGGTGGGTTTATTCGTCTATTCTCGTTATCATCACGAATACGTGCATTAAATGAAGAAAAGCAAAAACAACCTGCAAAAAAAGCTAAAACAGCTAAATCCGCTAATAACACAAAAATAGCAGCTAAAAAATCAGCAACAAAAGCAAAAAAGTAAAAGCTAATGCGCAAATAAAATAGTGAGAATAATAAATATATACAGGTTAAACCCTGTATATATTATTTTTATTCTTGATAAAATTTAAATTATTTAAGCAATTATTAAAGATAATATTGAGGTAATTATGGCATTATGGGGAGGACGTTTTAGTCAAGCGGCAGATCAACGATTTAAGCATTTTAATGATTCATTGCGCTTTGACTATCGTCTTGCAGAGCAAGATATCATGGGTTCAATTGCTTGGTCAAAAGCATTGGTGACAGTTAACGTAATATCTTATGATGAACAAAAAAAATTAGAAAAAGCCTTAAATGAATTACTGATTTCGGTTCAACAAGATCCCAAACAGATTTTACAAAGTGATGCCGAAGATATACATAGTTGGGTTGAACAAAAACTGATCGAAAAAATTGGCGACTTAGGTAAAAAATTACATACAGGGCGAAGCCGTAACGACCAATCAACGACAGATTTAAAACTATGGTGTAAAGATCAAATCCCTTACTTAATTAGTGCGATTAATCACTTGCGACAATCTCTGGTTATAACTGCCGAACAGCATCAAAATGCCATTATGCCCGGTTATACCCACTTGCAACGAGCACAACCAATTACTTTTGCACAATGGTGCTTAGCCTATTTTGAAATGCTTAGCCGTGATGTCAGCCGCTTACAAGATACATTAAAACGCTTAGACGTTAGCCCATTAGGCTCAGGTGCATTAGCCGGAACCGCCTATCCAATGGACCGTGAGCAATTGGCGCATTGGTTAGGATTTACTCAAGAAACTAATAATAGTTTAGATTCGGTGTCTGATCGTGATCATATTGTTGAATTATTAAATAACGCCTCAATAGGCATGGTACATCTATCGCGTTTTGCTGAAGATCTTATTATTTTCAACAGTGGCGAAGCCAACTTTGTTGAGTTATCAGATCGCGTTACGTCAGGCTCTTCACTCATGCCACAAAAAAAGAATCCCGATGCATTAGAACTGATTCGCGGCAAAGTAGGGCGGGTCACTGGCGCTCTAATGGGAATACTCATGACTATCAAAGGTTTACCTCTTGCTTATAATAAAGATCTACAAGAAGACAAAGAACACCTATTTGATGCGCTTGACACTTGGCAAGAATGTTTAGATATGGCTGCACTAGTGTTAGAAGATATCAAAATTAACTATACAAACTGCCAAGAAGCCGCTAAACAAGGTTATTCAAATGCAACCGAACTTGCTGATTATTTAGTTGCCAAAGGCATACCATTCCGCGAAGCTCATCACATTGTTGGCGAAGCCGTTGTTGATGCGATAGCAAAGCAAAAAGCACTCGAAGAACTCTCGCTTGCCGAACTACAAAAGTTCAGCCCCGTTATCGATAGTGATGTCTATCCAATATTATCGTTAGAATCCTGTTTAGCTAAACGCTGTGCTAAAGGCGGCGTTGCACCACAGCAGGTAAAATCAGCGATTGAAGTTGCCAAGCAACAACTTTCATAATCACCTATATCAATCTAATTACAACCATGCCGGCATTCGCCGGTGTTTTTATACTAAAACACATAGTTTCCTGAAACTTTTTTACAAAAAATCTGATTGTATATCTGTCCATACAGTGTAAAAATAGAATCCTTTTTTGAATGGATTAAAGTGAATCGCAATGAATAAAAGTTATAACTTTAGTGCAGGTCCTGCAAAATTGCCTGCTGATGTATTAAAGCAAGTTCAAACTGAATTATTAAATTGGCGTAATACAGGCGCATCGGTCATGGAATTAAGCCATAGAGGCAAAGATTTTGATGCATGTGCTATTGAAGCCTCTAATGACCTGCGTGAAATTTTAAACATCCCTAATAATTACAAAATCCTCTATTGCCAAGGTGGTGCTAGAGCACAATTTGCCGCAGTTCCATTAAATATCTTAGGTAACAAAACCAGTGCAGACTATATTAACAGCGGTTATTGGAGCCAATGCGCAGCCAAAGAAGCCAGCAAATATTGCCAAATTAATGAACAAAATGTTGTTATCAAACAAAATGGACTAACAGCTATCAAACCTATGTCAGAATGGCAATTAAATGATAATTCCGCCTATGTACACTATTGCCCGAATGAAACAATAGATGGGATTCAAATCTTTGAAGCCCCCAACTTTGGCAATAAAACCGTGGTTGCAGACTTATCATCATGCATATTATCGCAACCTATTGATGTAAGCCGATATGGCATTATTTATGCTGGAGCACAAAAAAATATTGGTCCATCAGGTATTACCATTGTTATTGTGCGTGAAGATCTTATTGGTTATGCGCAAAAAATCCTACCATCAGTATTAGATTACAAAATCTTATTAGATAACGATTCCATGTTTAATACGCCACCTACATTTGCATGGTATATGTCAGGCTTAGTGTTTAAATGGATAAAAAGCCTTGGTGGACTAAAAGCAATGCAGCAACGAAACCAAGCCAAAGCGCAATTACTATACCAATTTATCGATCAATCCGATTTTTATCGAAATACTGTCGCAACAGCGAATCGATCAATTATGAATGTCACTTTCTTATCGCCAAATGAAGAACTAGATAAAAAATTTGTAAGCGAAGCAACTCAAGCTAACATTATTGGCATCAAAGGTCACCGTATTGCAGGTGGAATGCGTGCATCCATTTATAACGCGATGGATCAAGAAGGAGTGAATTATTTAATTGACTTTATGCAGCAATTTGAAAAACAAAATGGTTAAATTAACTCAAGATATTACAATTCATTAATACCAATAAAAAAGGGAAGCAAAGCTCCCTTTCTTATTTAACTAGCCTTATTTACAACTATAAACATCACCAGCCATAACCGCATCTGTTGGCGCAATATCCGAAATATATTGCATAGAAGTATCTTGTGCGTTATAAATCACATTCCCCCCCATTGCAGCAGCCTTATTCATCAGCTCAGAAGCCGCATCGTGAATTAGCTCGCTATGCGTTTTAAGGCCAGAAAAGAAACTACTACGACGTCCTTCCGCTTTACCTAATAACTGACAAGAAGCTGCAGGCTTAGTATCAATAAACTGAACTTGACTACCAGCAGAAGTAGGTTGATATTTAGAACTACTACAAGCACCTAAAAGCAAGGTTGCAAACATCGCAACACCAATAAATAATAATTTTTTTATAGACATAACATTCCCTCAACCAATAAAATAGCAAACAATAATAAGCCAAATTATTGTATCAGTTTAATTAAACAAAAAATATCAGTAATTAAACTTGCATAAAATCCAATAAATTAAAGTTTAATAAATAATCAAACTGACCTATTTTATTAATTAACTATAGCAAATTTGATTCAACTCTATTATAATCATAACCCTACTAACTCAGTAGCGCATCCAAATGGCCCCTTAGCTCAGTTGGTCAGAGCAGTCGACTCATAATCGATTGGTCACTGGTTCAAGTCCAGTAGGGGCCACCATTCTAAATCAATATAATCAAAAGCTTACGTTTAAAAATCACATTATGAAAATCAGTCAATTTTATTAAGTGGCGGTAAAAT